>JBFKFH010000034.1:0-18911 GCA_041618685.1 Rheinheimera sp. | reverse complement strand
TAGTTGCTTCTATGAATTTGCCCGGCGCTACCCACTGACTAACGGTATGCTGTATACCGGTTTTGTCGCCGCATCGGCGGATAAAATATTTGAAAGCACCAACGTGCGTTAAGCCAGTATGGTAAGTTGCAAGACCAGCAAATTGCTGGTCTTTTTGTTTATACTGTCGCAGTTAAAGCCAGCTTGCTGCGGTTAGTGTTCCACGGTATAGTCGGGCGTAACTGTCAATAGGATGTGCCCTAGGATGTGCTTGTTGATGCGAATGTTCACGCGGTGCAGTTTTGTACTGTCAATACTCCTATTTAGTGCCGGCGGGCTTGCCGTGTCGCATACTCCATGCCAGCTGACGGTGCGGGTTGAGTCTGATCAACAAAGCCGTGCTGCCGGTTCACATAATGAAACCCGCTTATCTCAGCATTTTTATGCCGCATTACGTACATTACTGCAAAAGGCCAATTGCCAGCTGACCGAAGTGCCCTTACCTGCAGCCAGGGCGATGAAAATGCTCGAAGATGGTGAGCTATCGGTCATGGTAGGCATGTCGCAGACGACAGCGCGTAGCAAGCATTACTATTTTATCGGCCCGCATCATCATGAACGTATGGTCGCTGTTGGTCAGAGCCGGTTAACACCAGTGGTGTCTAACCTTGCCGATTTGTTGCAGGTTCCCGGCGCGATTTCTGTTACTGAAGGGGCTTATTATGGTGAGCAATGGCAACAGCAATTACAGCAGGATCCGCATTTACAGTCCCGCTTGTTTTACGCGTCTGGTAATCAGCAGAAATTAGCCATGCTGGCCTCCGGGCGCGTTATTGCCTCGCTGGAAGATGAGGCCATGGTGGATGAATTGTTGCAGCAGGGAGAGTTATCTGAAGGTTATAGCAAGTTATTTGTAGTCCACGAAAACCCGGTGTACTTCGCATTTAGCCGGGCGGCTTTACCGGAAGAGCAATATCAGCAGTTGCAGTTATTGTGGCAGCAAATGCAACATACAGGCGAAGCAAGCACTGTAAGGCAGACGCATTAACGGTGATTTTGCTTTGTTAGCACCCAGCCTAACCTCATGTATAGCGCTTAGCCTGTGCGCTGTAGCGTCTACACACTTTGCGACAAGGATATCGTCTGTTGTGACTAACCGTCTGTTAATTTTATTGTTGTGTACCACATTTCACGTCGCCGCGGGCACCGTGCATAAAACGGTGCAACTACCGCATCCGCCAAATGGCGATATAGTGCATTTTCCAGAGCAACAACAATTGGTGGTGTCGGGCTACAGCCAGTTTGGCCGCTGGCTCAGCCAGATAGACCTGACAACTTTCAGTAGCCAGACATCAGCTATTCCGCCCGATGCGCAGTTCTTTAGTCAAGCCAGGCTTGCCGGCAAGGATAAGCCACAATTAGTGTTTTTAGGGTTGGACGGCGTTAGTCGGTTAAATGATGAGGGGCAGGGTGTTGAACGGCTGTTAGCTGCTGAGTCGTTGTATCGGGTGCTTGACGATAGCCGGTTGCGTGAAGCTGACTTTGTTATTGAGTTGGGCTCCGGCCGAAGTGATTTTATTATCGCAGATTTTCAACATACTCACTTATATCGCCAACAGCAGGACGGCAGTTTCCGCCACTTTGCGTTAGCAATACCGGCATTGGTACAAAGCTGGAAAGCAGCGCCTGACTACCGGCCCCGCCAGCATTATGTGGTTGATGTCGATCTTGACCAAAAACCGGATTTATTGTTTGTCTGGCAAGGCAGGTTTTATGTTTTTCTGCAACAAGCCGACGGCAGTTTCACGACCTCGCCTGTGGTCATGAACTGGCCAGTAAAGCTATCGACAGAGCAGGAAGCTGATCAGCGCAATGATGCCGGGCGCAGCTACAATGGCCAGAATATCGATTCGCTGCGTGATATTACTGATATTGATGGTGACGGTATTGTTGACTTAGTGGTAGCGCGCGAGCAGCTGGCTGATGCGTTAGAGCGCAGCAGCAGTTTTCGTATCCATTTTGGCATGAAGACAACAACAGGCTTAATCTTTAACGCCGAGCCGGACACACGTATAACCACCGATACAGCACCAATTGATGTGCTGATCGAGGATATTAACAATGACGGGCGGCAAGATCTTTATATTCCCAGCACCCATTTTGGTGTCGGTACCATTATTCGAGTGTTGTTACGCGGCAGCGCCAACCTGGATATCGACTTTTTCTTACTGAATGGCGAACGTCAATATCCGACGAAAGCAGATTTTCGTCAGCAAGCCACCATTGATGTCAGTATCAGCAATTTTCGGTTTGATATGCCGTTGTTTGCACTGGCCGATTTGGCAGGTGAGGGCGTGAAATCATTGCTGCTGGCCGATGGCCGTGAAGAGCTGAAAATCTATGCGCCTGACGGTAAACGATTATTTAGCAAACGCAGTACACGATTAGCGCTGAATTTACCGCGTGACGCCCGCAAAGTGCGGGTGATGGACCTGACCGGGAATGGCATGGATGATCTGATCTTGCCATTTAACAGCCAGGATGATGCAGCATTGCGTAATCAGCTACACTTTGTGCTGTTTCAGTAAGGCTCTGCTTGTTACGGCTTAGCGCATTAGAATAATGTTAGTTGGCTGACACAGGTGCCGGTGTAGTGGCGACATTAGTTGCCTTGATGAAAAAATCGGCTCATCGATTGATGAGCTGATTGGAATAACATTATCTTGGTTCAAACTCAAACGGCGCCCGCTTACGCTCGCGCAAACCAATTTCGTTTAAGCTATTAGCGTCGAACAAACGGCCATTTACCATAGTGTGGGTAACCTTATCGCTGACACGGATATCCTGCAACGGGTTACCATCGATGACAATAAGATCTGCCAGTTTTCCGGCTTCCAGGCTACCCAGCTGATGGTCCATACCAAAGGTTTTTGCCGGGTTGATGGTCGCTGTTTTTAATGCCTCCAGCGGGCTCATGCCGCCTTGTGCAAACATCCAGATCTCCCAGTGAGCACCTAAGCCTTCACGCTGGCCATGAGCACCAATATTGGTTACGACACCGATATCGCTAAGCTCCTTGGCAGTTTTAGCCACTGAAAAATGGTTGTAATGACTATCAGGCGCCTTTGGGCGGCGCATGCTGCGAGGCGCCAGCTGGTCCATCGGTACATAGCTACGCAATTTCGGATGACGCCAAACTTCGGTTTTATCATACCAGTAGTTTTCACCCCAGATCCCACCGTATGCCACGACGAGAGTTGGCGTATAAGCTGTGTCACTGGCACGCCACAACTGTTTAATATCGTCATACACCTTGGCGGCTGGCAAAGAGTGCTCAATGGTCGTGTGGCCATCAACTATCATGGTTAAATTATGCTGTAACAGTGAGCCGCCCTCCGGAACTACCAGCATGTTCAGTTCGCGTGCGGCTTGTATTACTTGCTGGCGCTGATTGCGGCGTGGTTGGTTGTAGCTTTTTACACTGAAAGCACCGGCTTTTTGTAAGCGCTCGAGATGGAATTTAGCATCGTCCAGGCTGTCGATATGTGAGGTATAACCAGCGCCTTCAGCACCGTACAAGATGGTGCCGGTTGAGAAAATACGTGGTCCGGCTATCACACCGGCTTTTTGCATTTCACTGGCAGTGAATATTTCACGGGTGTCATTCGATGGATCGTGAATTGATGTTACGCCAAAAGTAAGCGAAGCATAGTTTTTCCAATTTTGCTGCGGAATAATCTGGTTGCTGCCCTGGGCGCCATGTGCATGAGCGTCAAACAGGCCTGGCATAATGGTTTTGCCTGCAATATCAAACACTTTTGCATTAACAGGTATCGCAACATCGCTACGTTTACCGACGGCTTTAATTTTATTATTTTCTACCAGTACCACACCATCCTGAATAACTTCGTCGCCATTCATGGTAATAACCTGACCGCCAACAAAGGCTACTGTACCGCGTGGAATATCTGCGGGCGCGCTAAAACCAAGACTAATGCCATTTTTAGCTGCAAAATCCGTTCTGTCGCTGAAATCGAATAGCCCTTCAATACTGCTATGGTATAGCTCAGGGCCCAGGCTCCAGTACAGATGACGGCTGTTGCCGCTCCAGCTGATATATTCACCAGCCCGTACTGATAGCTGTTTAACCGGAAACTGCTTATCGGTGCCACTGATATCGATAGCGCTGCCGCGTTCGACAAACGGGGTGACAAACACTTTAAAGCGGTCGGCAAAAGCCAGATATTTACCATCCGGCGACAGCTTAAATTCGGTGCCGAACTTGGCAGTATAGAGCGTTTGCTGGCTGTGTTTGGTCAAATCGATTCGGATCAAACTAGGAGTCTTACCGGCGTCCATTGCATAGACGGCGTCATTGTCAGCACCGAACATTGGGCTGTAGCCATTGGCGCTGATAAATTCAGCTGTGCCGCCCTTGCTGCTAATTTTATATAAACCGGTATTCAGTGACCATTGCCGTGGCAACAAGCTGCCTGCGCCCGTTTTACGATAAACAATGGTTTTACCATCTGGGCTGAAAACCGGCTCGATATATTTGCCCGGTTCGCTGGTTAGCTTTGTGATCCGGCCATTGCGTAAATTGAGCAGGTTGACCGCACCCTGGCTGTTGTCATTCCAGCTAACGTAAACCAGTTGTTTTCCATCACGGGAGAACTGCGGATAGTATTCAAAATCGGCGTTTTGCTTGGTTAGGCGACGCGGTTTTGGGTTATCTATGTCAGTAATATACAGTTGGCCCAACGCAGAAAATACCGCCTGTTTGCCATCAGGTGATACCTGCACAAAGCGCAGCATTTTACTGTCTACCTGGTCTTTGTCGATATCCTGTTTTGTTTTAACTGCAGATTGGATCTGCTTGCTGGTTTGCACCGAGAACGGAATCGTCGCCACCGTCTTGTCGGCCAGCTGCAGCCGTTTAATTTCGCCGCCGGCCCAGAACACCAGCGCCTTGTTATCCGGCGTCCAGCTTATTGCCGGGTACACACCATGAATAGCCCAGGTTTCCTGCATATCGCGGTCTAAACCATCGTACAACTTAATGTGTTCGCCACTGGTTAAGTCGTATAGAAATAACGTGCTTTGAAAGTTAACACGCCGGATATACGCCAGGTATTTACCATCCGGCGACGGAGTAGGGCGAATAGCACCACCAGCACCGTCTAACACCACTTCCCAGTTGCCGGTTTCACGCTCGAAGCGCTTAATCTGATAAATACCGCTTTCTGAGTCTTTGCTGTAATGAAATGTTTTGCCTGGCGTGTCGTCCTGAGAAAAGTAAATGTACTTACCATCCGGTGAAAATGCCGGCTCCCCTAAGTCTTTCTGATCGTTTTGGCGTTCAGTCAGCATGATGCCGCTACCGCCGGTTTTATGATATTGCCAAATTTCCCCGGCGCCTAACGAGCGGCTGGCGGTAAAATGCTTACGGGCTACTATAAACTCGCCATCCGGGCTCCAGGCGGGGCTGTTTAACAAGCGAAAAGTTTCATTGGTCACAGCGCGCGGCTCAGAGCCATCGGCTTTCATTACCCAGATATTATCGCCACCGCCTTCATCACTGGTATAGGCAATATATTGGCCATCCGGACTGAACACGGGTTGCATCTGCCAGCCAATATCTTTGCTGAGTAAACGCGCTTTACCACCACTGATAGGTAACGTATAAATATCACCGAGTAAGTCAAACGCAATGGTTTTGCCATCCGGACTGACACTGATGTTCATCCAGCTACCTTCAGACACATTGATGTCGACCGAGTTGAACTGCCCCTGAGGCGCATTGACATCCCATTTTGCTGCTGTTTCGCTTTGTGCCTGCAGCAAAAAGCTGCTGACAGCCAGCGCCAGCGTGGATAACGTTAGTGGTTTCATCTCACTGTTCCTGTTTGTTCTGATGTTATTTTTTATCATCGTTAGTATGCTACGACGTCAGAGTGACATAAACTGGCGGCAGAGTTAAGCGAGGCATGTTTCGCTTGCGCCAGAACCCAAACAAAAACCGATAAACTCAGGAGTAAAGTACGTGGTGGAATCGCCTTGTGTCGCCTGCTGCCGGTTAAACAGCGCTAAGGTTTGTGTCGGCTGTTATCGTCACATCACAGAAATTGTTGACTGGAACCGGCGTGCAGACGCTGAAAATTACGCTATATTACAAAAGGTTGCTGACAGGAAGCAGCGCGCTGAATTGCAGGGCCTGCCAGATGAAGAAACCAGCCCGATAACGCAGGCCGAATGGCAGGCAGCGAAACTCAACGCGCGTTTACGTTAAGGACATATTATGCCGGATTGGTCGCAAATACTGGATGTGAAACCCTTTGCCTGGGCTGAGCTTGGTACAGCGGTGCTGTGTGGCTTTATTATTGGCCTGGAACGGCAGTTGCGAGGTAAGCCGGCAGGTATTCGCACGTCAATCCTGATTGTGATGGGCACTTATGCGTTCATTGCTGCATCTATGTCAGTCAATACCAGCATGACAGATCCGTCCCGTATTATTGGCCAGGTGATAACCGGCGTCGGTTTTCTTGGCGCCGGTGTGATGTTGGCACGTGATGGCATGGTGCTGGGCGTAACGTCTGCGGCAACAATTTGGATGCTTGCGGCTATAGGTGTCTGTATTGGCATTGGCCAGGATCTGGTGGCAATTAAATTGTCGCTGTTGGTTGTATTTGTACTGGTGGGCATTGATCTGCTGGAAAATTCTTCCTCAGCGATGCGCCGCGGCGTACACCGTACCTACAACGAATGGTTAACCCGCAGCAATGGTAGTTTTTTTGGCCGGCGTAAAGAAGATAATTCGTCACGCGGGCATCAGGATATTGATGACCCTCATTAGTATGTGCTCAAAGAAAACAGGTTAAGAAATTGAATAACTTAAACATGGAATGCGACTATGCTTGAAGCTGTCTGGATTGGTTTTGCGTTCTCTCTCGGGCTCGCTGTTCGCGCCATCGGTTTGCCGCCGTTAATTGGCTATTTGCTGGCAGGCTTTGTGATATCGGCTACGTCTTCGCAGTTGAGCCTGCCTGCTCAAGGTAATCAGATCATTCATCATGTTGCCCATTTAGGCGTGTTATTACTGTTGTTTACTGTCGGCCTGAAACTGAATGTGCGCAGCTTAGGTAAACCTGAAGTGCTGGGCGGTAGTATTTTACATTTTGCGTTATCGATAGTGCTGACGCTACCGGCCGTGTTGTTTGTGTTTGAGGTTAGTTGGTATCAAGCCGTTATGCTGGCCGTGGCGCTGGCGTTTTCCAGTACAGTATTGGCCGCAAAAGTGTTGGAAGGTAAGCGTGAGATCCGAGCCTTTCACGGCCGGGTAGCAATTGGTATCTTAATTGTGCAGGACTTACTGGCGCTGTTGGTGATGAGTCTTGCTAATGGCACTACGCCTTCGCCGTGGGCTTTATTGGTTTTCGCTTTACCGTTGTTGCGCCCCGCACTGTATAAGCTGCTCGATGCCAGCGGCCACGAAGATTTACTCATTTTGTTTGGCCTGCTGCTGGCACTGGTTGTTGGCGGGCAGGGCTTTGAGCTGGTCGGGCTCAGTTCTGAACTCGGCGCGCTGGTGTTTGGCGCGTTGCTGGCAAAACATGCCAGAGCGGGCGAGTTGTCTAAATCATTGTGGAGCATAAAAGAGTTTTTCCTGGTTGGTTTTTTTCTGCAAATTGGTATCGACGGTTTGCCGGATACCAATGCGTGGTTGTTTGCCGGTGTCATGACGTTGCTGTTACCGTTAAAAGCCATACTATTTTTCCTGCTGCTCATTCTGTTTAAATTGCGTGCCCGCAGTGCGTTTTTAACCAGTTTAAGCCTGACTAATTACAGCGAATTCGGCTTAATTGTTGCCAGTGTCGTGTTACCGGAATGGTTAATACCGCTGGCATTAACGGTGGCAATATCGTTTGTGATCTCCGCGCCACTAAACCGGTTGGCGCATCCTTTGTATGAAAAACTGTGTAACCGCTTGCTGAAATTTGAGCGTAATATTCATCACCCTGACGAGCAGCCGGTGTCACTTGGCGATGCGGAAGTGTTGATTATGGGCATGGGGCGCACCGGTAGCGCGGCATACAATTACCTGAAAGACTCGCGCAATATTATTGCCATGGATTCGGATCCGGCCAAGGTGTTAGCGCATCAGAAAAAGGGGATGAATATCTTCTACGCGGATGCCGAGGATCAGGTGTTCTGGCAAGATCTTGATTTTGGCACCGTCGAAGCGGTGATACTGAGTATGAATGATGTCGAAGCCAAAGTAATCGCTGCCAGAAAGCTGCGCAATGCTGGTTTTAACGGCTTTATTGTTTCGCACAGTATGCACAACGACGAAGCGCGCGATATTATTGCCGCCGGTGCAGATCAGACCTACCTGACGATGTCAGAGGCGGGCGTCGGTATCGCCGAACACGTAAAACAGCATTGTTTTACAATAAAAAGCTAAATGGTCACTGACTCACGCGGAAATAAATAAGGCGCCCTGATGGCGCCTTATTTGCAATTCTAATGTGGTTAGCTTGCGCTACGCTCTTTAATTGAAGCGATAATAGGTGATGCAGCGAAACCGTTGCTGGTTGCCCATTCAACATCACCAGACGCGGCTACCAGGCTACCTGGCAGTTGGCTGAGAATAAATCCAGCGGTATCAGCAGCATTATGCTTAATAGCATGGCGTACTAACGGTAAACCGTCACATACGATGGCTTCATACACGTTACGTAAGCGTAAGCGGTTGTCAGCCAGGGTTTTACGCAGGTTGTTTTTGTTATCTTCGGCAATGTATGAACAAATAGATTGTGCCAGCTGGTCGTTAGCGGCAACAGGTGTGCTGATAAATGAAGTTGCTGCGATAACAGTGGCTAAAGAAATTAATTTTACGTTCATAGTCGTGCTCCGAGTGAGTTAGTTCACAATCTTTAGTTAAGCGGTTTCAGTTATCTGAAGTGCTTATCGCGAAAGGACATGCAGCATGTCGAGTAACTCTGACAGAGCAGAATAAACATCGCATTTGCGACGGCAGCCCAGCTATCGTAGATATCAGTGATTGACATCCCTTAGACCTGAAGCTTTGCGTGTACACCCTTTCGGATGACTTGCCTTTCGAGCGAGCGCATTCTAATTAGCGCTTGTTTTTTATGCAAGTGCTAATGTTCTAAAACTGAAAAAATATATTTATTTTCACCTGCTAAGTTAGCTGCTGCGTCATTCACAGCATACGGAAGCAGACTAAACAGCCGGGTTAAGCTCAAGATCAAGTGCAATAAGTGCACTGCTGGCGCGTTGCCAACGTTGGTATAAATTACTGGCTTGCTGTGGTGCCAGCTCGGGCTGCCATAGCTGCGCCATTTCCCAGAATGTGCTGATATCCGACAGGTTTTTGATATAGCCCAGTTGCAATGCTGCCAAAAAAGCCGCCCCCAGCGCGGTTGCATCACTGGTATGGCATAGTGCTATCGGTGTTTGGGTGATATCGGCCAGTGCCTGTAAAAACCAGTTGTTTGCGGTCATGCCGCCATCGACACGCAAGCAATCAACATTAATACCATCTTGCTTGATTGCATTGAGCAGATCCCGGCTTTGATAGGCTACGCTGCACAACGCCGCGGCGCTCAGCTGGCTTGGGCCACTGTCACGGGTCATACCAAACAAGGCTGCTTTAACCTGCGGTTGCCAGTGCGGTGCGCCCAAACCGGTAAACGCCGGTATTAATAGCTCGGTTTGCTGGTAATTGGTTTGCCGGGCCAGGCCTTCGGTGTCAGCTGCGCACTGAATAATGCCCAGCTTGTCGCGCAGCCATTGTACTGTGGCACCAGCCATAAAGATGCTGCCTTCTATCGCATAAGTTGTCTTGCCGTTTAACCGCCAGGCGACGGTACTTAGCAGTTTATTTTTACTGTGCGCTACCTTGTTGCCGGTATTTACCATGGCAAAACAGCCAGTACCATAGGTACTTTTGCTCATACCTGGGGTGATACAGGCTTGTCCCAGCAGGGCAGCCTGTTGATCGCCCGCCATGCCAAGTACCGGAATACTGGCGCCAAACAAAGCTTTATCTGTCAGCGCAAACTCACAGGCGTTGTCGCGCACCTCAGGTAACATGGCATTGGGTATGGCAAATAGCTGCAGCAATTCATCATCCCATTGTTGGGTATGAATGTTGAATAACAGTGTGCGGCTGGCATTACTGGCGTCGGTGGCATGCACCTTACCGCCGCTAAGTTGCCACAATAAATAGCAATCGACGGTGCCAAAACACAGCTCCCCAGCCTCAGCCTGCGCACGGGCGCCGGGGATCGTATCCAGCAACCAGGCTATTTTGCTGGCACAAAAGTAGGGGTCGGCTAACAAACCGGTTTTTTGTTGCAGCATGTCTTCATAACCGGCATCTTTTAGTTGCTGGCAATGTACTGCAGTGCGCCGGTCTTGCCAGACAATAGCGTTGTATAGCAGCTTGCCGTCGTGTCGTTGCCACAGCAATGTCGTTTCACGCTGGTTGCTGATAGCGATGGCGGCCAGGTCTTTGCCGCTGAGTTTAGCCGCTTGTAACGCCTGCACTATGCTGTGATGAACACTGTGCCAGATAGCTTCACCTTGTTGCTCTACCCAGCCGCTTTGGGGATAGGTTAAAGTTAGCTCCTGCTGCGCACAGGCAACCGGCTGTAATGCTGTTGAATAAATAATTGCCCGGCTGGATGTTGTGCCCTGGTCAATGGCCAGAATATATTTGCCCATACTGTACTAAGTTACCGTTATACTTGACATGACATTGAGCCTAGCAGCAAATAACTTTACTGCCTAAAGCAAATAAACGGAGCAGCAATGATTGTTACTTTTAAAAGCAAAGCCAGTGGTGATCTGATCTACTTTAAAGATATTGCCGTCAAGCTGTTAAACCTGATGGGCCGCGATGATAAGGTGCCCTCGGCACTGTATGCTGAAGATGTCGCCCCTGCGTTGACAGCGCTGCAAAATGGTCTGGCAAAGATTGCTGCTGAAGAGCAGCAAAAGGCGCAACAAAGTGAGGCTAATCAGGAAGCTGAACCGCTGCAAGGCGGTGCTAAACCTTATATCAGTCTGACTGTACGGGCCCAGCCTATGTTAGAGATGTTGCAAAAAGCAGTAAAAAAACAATGTCCGGTGCTGTGGGAGTAGCGCGTGCTGTGTGATAGCTAATGCAGCGCTGACACATCGCGAGGTAAGCTAACACTGACTTGCAGACCGGGCGGCTGATTTTGCAAACTAATATTACCGCCGTGTGCTTCGGCAATGTCGCGACATAAGGTTAAACCAATACCTGAACCGGTGGTTTTGCTGGTAAAAAATGGCACCAGCGCGTGCTGTAATACGTCGTCTGACATACCACCGCCGGCATCCTGAATTATCAGTAATAAATGGTCGGCGGCCGGCCGCAGCTGCAACGTAATTTTTTCCGGCGGCGAGCCGGATTCGTGCGCGTTTTTTAACAGGTTCAGCAGCAGCTGAGTAAGTTGTTGCGTATCCGCCTGCCAGCTTTGTGTAGGCAGCTCGCCTAACAGTTCAAATTCATATTGATCCTGCAACTGGTTTATCAGCCGGGGCCAGTTAACCGGGCTAAGATTTGGCGGCGGTAATTTGGCAAACTGAATATAGGCCTGCACAAACTGATTTACATGCAAACAGCGCTCACTGATGGTATCAAACAGCTGGCTAAGCTGAGCATGCTGGTGTTGTTGTGCTAACTGACCACCGGAAAATGCCAGCGATGAAAGTGGTGCCAACGTATTGTTTAGCTCATGACCAATTACACGTAGTAGTTTCTTCCACGCATTTAGCTCTTCACGCTGAATTTCACGGGTTAATGGTTTTAACAGATACAGCCAGTGCTGCTTTTGGTTTAACTGAAACTGACTGACCGACAAATGCCAGACTGTCTGTTCACCCTGCTGTAAGCGTATCATGCCTTGCGTGCGCGACTGCAGCGCTTGCCTGAGTTCAGGCGGCTGGGTTACCGCCAGTAGTTTACTGCCTTCAATGGCTTTGCCGTCATGCAGTAACAGACGGGCTGCAGGGTTACTCATCAGCACCGTGTCAGCGGCATCGGTTAGCAGTAATGCAGTGGGGCTGCTTTGCAATACGGTATCGAGCAATAATTCACGCTGGTATAAGGTAGCGCGTTCGGCCCGCAGCTGGCTGGACATTTGCGACAGCGTGTTTGCCAGCGTACGTAGTTCACGCACTTTTAGCTGGTTTGCATTGGTATTGAAGCTGCCATCCTGCAGGTTCTGGGCATGCAGGTTAAGCGCCTGGATCTCCTGACTTAATGGCAACAAAAGCCAATGTAACGTCAATGCCAGGCCAAGTGCAGATGCACAAATGGCCGCGCTGATGTACGGCTGGGTGCCAAAAAACAGCTGCTGAAACGTTAATGCCAGCGCAGCGAGTATTGCACACAACAGATTAAGGCGGCTGTGGCTGTCGAGTGCCGGCAAATGAAAACGCGGTTTACGGTGTGGCAATATTGTAGTACTCCATACGACGGTACAACGCCTGGCGGCTGATCCCCAGTTGTTTGGCCGCACGTGATACCACGCCACCGGCCTGCAGCAAAGCTTGCTCTAACGCGGCGCGTTCAATGTTATCCAACGCCCGTTTTGGCTGATTGTTGTGATCCGGCAAGCCTAAATCGACAGCTTCAATATGCTCTGCGCTACCTAACAACAGGGCGCGCTGGCAAACATTCTGTAACTCGCGCACATTGCCCGGCCAGTGATATTGCAGTAACTGCTGCTCTGCGGCTTTGCTGAGCACTTTTTTACCGGCGACAAAGTAGCGCGCCAGCGGCAGTATGTCGTCTGGTCTGTCGGCAAGTGCCGGTAGTGCCAGCTGCACTACGTTAATTCGGTAATACAAATCCTGGCGAAACTTACCGTCTGCGATGGCGGCAGGTAAATCAGTATTGGTTGCACTAATCAGCCGGACATCTGTGGTGCGGGTTGTGCTGGAACCCAGGCGTTCGAACTCGCCGGTTTGCAGCACACGTAATAGTTTTGCCTGACCTGCCAAAGACAAATTGCCTATTTCATCTAAAAATATACTGCCACCGTCGGCGGCTTCAAACCGGCCAATACGGGTTTTACTGGCGCCGCTGTAGGCACCTGCTTCTGCGCCGAAAAGCTCTGCTTCCAGTAAGTCGGCGGGTAGGGCACCCATATTCACTTTAATAAATGGTTTGTGCTTTCGGCCAGAGTTGGCGTGCAATACGTTAGCGATGCCTTCTTTACCGGCACCATTGGCGCCGGTTATCAGCACAGCCGCATTGGCAGGCGCCAGTTGCAGCGTCATGTGCAGCAGTTGTTGCATCTGACTACTGGCGAATACCATGCCGCATAAATCTTTGCCGGCGAAAGCGGCATGGCGTTCGCGTTCATTGCGTTGTTGCTGCTCAGTCAACTGCTTTAGCTTTAATGCATTGGCAACGGTAAGCAGCAGACGCTGATCATCCCAGGGTTTAGCAATGTAATCCGTTGCGCCGGCCTTTATCAGCTCTACCACCATCTCTAGCTGAGTCCAGGCTGTCATCAGCACTATCGGCAGGGCAGGGTACTGTTCGCGCAGCTGGTAAAACAAGGTTTTTCCCTGTGTACCTTGCATTTCACCGGCGGCAAAATTCATGTCTTGTAATATTAAGTCGATTTGATGCTGCGCCAACAATTGCCAGGCACTATCGGGTGTCAAAGCACAAAATACCTGATAACCCTGCAACGTAAACAACGTCTGCAGGGCCTGACAGATTGGCTGATTGTCATCAATAACCAATAATTTCAGCATAGTTTATAAGGTCTTAGTTGCTGTGGCTGGTGATACCCGGGTCGCAATTGTTGCAGGATACCATGTTGCCACAGTGACACAAAACAGTAACAGGGCGGCAGCGCTAACCGGCAGCCACAGCGGCAAAGCGTCTAGTGAAATGACTTTTGCCAGCTGTTGTTGCAGCAGATAACTGGCCACTAAACCCAGCACCGCACCGATGCTGGTGGTGAGCCAGCCTTCACTGAAAACGTCCAGCAAAATGCGTATTTTGCTGGCACCTAATGCCCGTTTTATACCAATTTCTTTTTGTCGCTGAATGCCATGGAACAGGGCATGGCTATAGGCAGATATCATAGCCACCAGCAGCATAATGCCACTTAACACGGACAGCAATATCGCCAGGCCTCGCTCTTGTTCAAACACATCGCGCTGCAGTTGATGCAGGCTAGCAATATTCTGGATATCAATTTCCGGCTCAACCTGGCGTAAAATGTCGGCCACTTGCGCACGTATGTCTTCGATAGCATCGACATCTGTCTGCAGCAGCAGGCGATAGCCGTAATCGGCACGACGCATGTCGCTGTTAAAAAACATTGCATAATACTGATCGCTGGCATAGCGTTGATACATCATATCGGCTACTACGCCTACAACGGTACCAGCATTGGTCCGCTTGCCTAAGGCTTGATGGCTGTCACCAAACAGCTTTTTCGCCAGTTTGTCGGTCAACACAACATTTTCGACGTTTTTATCCTCAGCGGTTAGCCAGCGGCCATACAGCAGGGTCATTTGCAGGGTGTCAAACAGTTCGGCCTCAGCAAAGTTATATGGCACCATCTCGATATTGCTGGTGGCTTCTTCATCTTCAATGTAAAGGTTGCCATTCATGCCGCCAAAAAGTAACGGTGTCTGATTACTAAAGGCGGCGTGGCGCACCCCGGGGATCTGCCGCAGTGCTGCCAGCTGGCGCAGCACAAGATCCGCCAGTGCCGGGTGGGTAATTAAATTTTCATCCGTGGGTTTAAGCTCAACGGCCAGCGTGGTGTTAAGTGGCAGACCGGTTGGCTGATTACTTAGTTTATAGGCTTGCTGGCTTAGCAACACACTGTTGCTGACCAGTGCCAGGGTTAACGTAAGTTGTACCAGCAGCAGTGCGGTAATCACTTTACGTTGCAATAACGATTTAAGCAGTAATGTCAGGCTCATCATGGGTTCCTGTTATTTCAGTTGGCGATTTAAGCTGCCAAACGAGGCGCGCAAAGCCGGGTACAATGTGACCAGATAGCTGGCAATCAGGGCAGCGAGTGCCATTACACCCAGCATTGCCGGGCTCCAGCTGGTTAGGTTACGGGTTGACGGTAACAGATTGGTGATCAGCGTCATGGCGGCACTGGCAATGCCTAATGCCAGCACAAACGCAATGGCAGCACTGACAGTAACATCGGCAATAATCAACTGTTGCAGTTGACCACGGCTTGCTCCCAGCGCCCGGCGCAAACCAAATTCATATTGGCTGGCCAGATAGCGGTTTAGTGATAAATGGCTGGCATTAAACAGGCATACCAGCAACAGCAGCAGCGACACCAGCGCAAATGCATCCAGTTGGCTATTGCGTGCATTAAAGTGCGCAGTTATATCGAGGATATTGGTCAGCCGGTTAGCGGCTGGTCTGGGGTGGCGGCCAGCGTCCTTTTCACTTTGTACCAGTTGTTGCATAAATTGCCGGTACGCTGCCTGCTGTTGTTCGGTGTCGAGTTGCACCCAAAACTGCGCCTGAAAAAACTCACCTTCACGGCCATTTACCGCAAAATCCTCGCTGTAGTTGCGCTGGTCCTGCGACATCGTAGTAGTGTTAGATTTTATTGCCAGATCGTATGCGGTTTCCCATGGCAGATAAATATCGGCTGAAGCAGAGGTACTAAGGCCATTGGCCACATCATACAGCCGGGGCAGCATAGTCCAGTTATCCAGTACCGCACGAATACTAAACAGTTCATTACCCAGTTGCAGCGTTTCGCCGACCACATTGCTGCGGCCAAATAAGCGCTCGGCAATGGCTTTGCTTAAGATAAGCTCGCGGCGGGCACTGTCGTCAGGCCAGCGTTCACCATGTAAAAACGGTACATCAAACAGAGTAAAAAAGTCGCGCCGTGTTACCCGCAGCCGCACCGGTGTCGGGCTTTGCTGGCTATTAGCCGGCAAACGGGCATAACCGGCCGACTGGAACATCGCCGCCTGGGCTGACGGTATGCCACTACTGCTCAGTTTTTGTACATCCTGATAACTTAATACTTTAAGTGGCTCAATACAGCTGTCGCACGGCCGGACGCCGGCATTAATTTGCGGATAGAACAGGCTGTGACTTTTGTGCGGTATTGGGTCATGGTTTAGCCAGTAATACAGCGTGGCATTAGAGAAAAAGGTGCCCAGCCCCAGGCTTAGGATCAGCACAGTGAGTAAATAAGGCTGTGGCGCACGTTTAATATTGCGTAGCGCCAGAGCAAAGGCATGCAGCAAGTTGTCCATATCAGGCTCCTTGTGCCGCAGCCAGCGGCTGATAGAGTGTACTGTCGTGCAACTGGCCGTCGACAATCTGAATATGCCGGCCTGCACGGCGCGCCTGATCCGGGTCATGCGTCACCATTAAAATGGTACAGCCTTGCTGATTTATCTGCTCCAGCAGCTCCATCACCTGGCGTGCCATCAGTGAATCCAGGTTACCGGTGGGTTCATCAGCCAGTAAGATACGCGGCTGGCCGGCAATGGCGCGGGCAATAGCAACGCGTTGCTGCTGGCCACCGGATAACTGGCTGGGTAAATAGCTGCGCCGCGCATGTAGGCCAACCAGCTCCAGTGCCTGCTCAATGCGTTGTTTACGGGCCGCAGGTTTTAAGCCGCGATAGCGCAGCGGCAATTCAATATTGTCGTAAATACTGAAATCTTTAATCAGATTAAAGCTTTGAAATATGAAACCAATTTTCTCGTTGCGCAGCCTGGATAACGCGGCATCGGATAAGCCTTTTACCGATTTGCCATCCAACTGATAGTCGCCACTGTCAAATTGCTCCAGCGTACCGAGGATATTAAGCAGGGTTGATTTTCCCGAGCCGGAAGGGCCGGTAAGGGCGGCAAATTCTCCCTCGTTTACCTGTAGGTTAATAGCGCGTAAGGCGTGAGTTTCTATTAGTTCGGTACGAAAAATTTTGCTTAAATTAGTTAGTTTTATCATTGTCTTATCCTTACTTATTAGTTCAGGTTAACCCGGTTTTGGTCTTGAAAGTCGGTTAAGTTGGAAATTACCCATTGCTCGCCTACCTGTGCGCCACTGAGTATTTCAACCCATTGCACCGACAGCGTGCCCAGTTCAACCGTTTTGCGCAGTGCCTGGTTATCTACCACTTGATAAGCCTGGCGGCCGCCGCCTGAGCTGACAAAGTCACCGCGGGCAATTTTTAGTACATCGGTTTTATGTTCCAGTATGACCCGTGCCGTTAACCGTTGGCTCTGGCGTAGCTGGGTACTGTCAGCCTGGGTAAAACGTACCCGGGCACTGACCTGATTGTTGCGCACTTCGGCGGCGATATAGCTGATGGTGCCGCTTAACTGTTGTTGCCCCAGGTTAACGTCAACCTGCAGGCCAGGTTGTAAGTCGCCGGCATAACTTTCCGGTACCAATAATTCTGCTTCGTATTGGCTTAAATCGATTACGGTTAGCAGTGCTTGGCCGGGCAGAACGTGGCTTTGCTGCTCAACCAGCCAGTTGCCTAGTTGGCCGGTAACCGGCGCGGTGATATTCAGTGCTGCAACCTGACGGTTAAGCTCATCGACAACCAGTTGCTGGCGGTGCATTTCCTGCTGCAATGAACGCTGCTCAAAACTCAGTTTATCTTTGGCCAGTTCTACTTTGCGCTTGGCATGGTCAAATTCCAGCTCTGCGCGGGTGATATTGTCTTTGGCGATATCAAAATCCAGCGTGCGGATCACGCCAAGATCAATTGACTGCTGCGCCCGCTGCAGCTCGCGTCTGGCAGCCAGCAAATTAACATGGGCCGTATTCATCACCTGTTCCATGTCCAGCTGCTGTTCGCGCGCCAGCAGGGCGGCGCGTTCTGCGTCCGAGCGCAGCCCTTCCAGCACCGCTTGCTGTTGCTGTAAATTATTTTGCAGTGTCGGGCTGCTAATTGTTGCCAGTAAATCACCCAGCGTAACCGCTTCCCCGGGTTGCTTAAACAGCTGCACCTGCCCGGTTTCCTGGCTGTACAGAGTAGGGGCGTTAGCAGCGACAATACGGCCCTGTACGGCAATATCACGCACTAAATCACCGCGCTGTACAGTAGCAAATTGCAGTTGCGAACGCGGCAGCACTAAACTGGCGCTTTCACCCACTGAGTGAAAAAAAGCTAAGGCTAGTAGCAATACCGTGCCGCCGATAGCCGTAGCGGGCAGATAACGGCGCAGTGCACTGTGCTGCGGTGGTTGAATAAAATTATCCTGCTGTTCTGTACCTTGAATCATAGCTGTGTGTCCTGATATATGGAGCTCAGGTATGACAAAGCACCTTCTGTGCCAAAAGTTAACTCGTTGATATACAAAGGGTAGGTTGATTTTTGCCGTGATGGGAGGGTGTCCGCGGACAGTTAAAGTGTCCGCCAGAGTATTGCGGACAAAAGTGGCGCGGTAAGGTGATGTTTAAACCAGTAGGTAAGGCTGCATTTTGTTACCAACCCTGCCGAAGGGGTAAGCTCAAAAGTGTAAACTACGCATTCACACATTACGTTTAGCCATCGTTTAATCATATGTATTTGATTTAGTGTTAAATGTTAGCTAATTTGGCAGAATGTAAAATCAGCATAAAAGAGAGCAAGCACTGCGTTTTAATGTAGGTAGCAAAACTAGTAAGGCGTTATGTGTAAGCAGGAATGAAATGGGTGCCAGATTAACGCTTTCATTTGTGTATTCGCTCTGTTGAAAACACTTAATTGCCAAATGATCAAACATATAACAGGGCCATGCGGTTCGCTGCCTTTTGCTGTCGGACGCTGCAGTGGGCTTTGTTAGCTTTCAAATGGAGATTGATTTGAACGATGATGTAACTTTCCAATCCGCTGGATTATCACTCGCTGGTA
>JBFKFH010000033.1:0-18932 GCA_041618685.1 Rheinheimera sp. | reverse complement strand
GAGTAGCTAAATGTGCGACTGTTCGCAGAAATAAAAAACCGCACTTAGTGCGGTTTTTTATTTCCCTGTAATTATTAGTTTACAGTTAACTGACAGCCTCAGCCTGCCAAAGCTCATCATTACCAAACATCTCATACAGGGCGTGAGCACGATTCACCAACAAATTAGCAAAATCCTGCTGTGTCTTATCGTTTATGCCTGAATCAATAATCTGTTGTGCTTTTAATTGCCAGTGCAACGAGAAAGCGCGTACAGCCTCGCGCGCATCTTTAGCAGCAGACTCTGTCATATGATCGGTAGGCACATCGCCACTGATAACCCAATAACTCTGTTTACTTTTTGTATTAAGTTTCCAGATAGCAAAGTACGGCGGTAAATACCGGCTTTCCGATACAGCCACGTTGTCAGGTAAGATACCTTTGCTTGCCAGATATTCATTCGCCTGTTGAAATTGCGCCCGAACCCATTCTGCCCGTGCTTTTTCTAATTGTTCAATTTGTTCCTGAGTTAACTGCTCACTCATCTAGTAAGTTCCTGCATTAGATTTTTCGCTACTTTAGGTGACTCGCAGGCGACAATCAAGTGTTGTCATTGATTGTCGACAATCCACTGGACTGACCACGACATTTTTTTTGAAGTTTCTGGTGAAACTGCAGTTGAAATGCTACATTTCGCGGCGCAAAAATGCCCCTTCAATCTGGACGCAGGTAATCCGCTGCAATCAATGCCCGGATACCTGTGGCAGTTAATAAACGGAGAAATCAGTCGTGGCCGTATTTAATCATTCTGAATTCGATAATCATGAACAAGTCGTGTTCTGTGCTGACGAGCAAACAGGTTTAAGAGCCATAATAGCTGTGCACAGTACGGCCTTGGGCCCAGCAGTGGGTGGTTGCCGGTTATGGGATTATGTCTCAGATGAAGCCGCTTTGAATGACGTGCTGCGTTTATCCCGGGGTATGACTTATAAAAATGCTGTCGCGGGTTTACCACTAGGTGGTGGCAAGTCAGTCATTATCGGTGACGCAAAGAAAATCAAGTCTGAGGCATTGTTCCGTGCATTTGGCCGGATGGTGCACCGACTATCTGGCAGTTACTATAGTGCCGAAGATGTGAACATTACTACTGGCGATATCATGACGGTAAACAAAGAAACCCCCTTTGTCGCCGGGCTTGAAGGTAAAAGCGGTAATCCTGCGCCGTTTACAGCACTTGGCACTTATCGCGGGATTAAAGCTGCGGCCAAACATCAGTTCGGTTCAGACAATCTAAGCGGAAAAACAGTAGCAATACAGGGGCTTGGCAGTGTAGGTTTCTATCTGTGCGAACACTTGCATAAAGATGGTGCTAAGTTGATCGTCACTGATATCAATCAAGAAGCGGTCCAACGCGCTGTTGAACGTTTTGGCGCTGTGGCTGTTGGACTGGATGAAATCTACTCAGCAAATGCGGATATCTATGCACCGTGCGCATTAGGTGCCACTATTAATGATGACACGATTCCGCAACTTAAAGCCAAAATTGTGGCCGGTTGTGCGAACAATCAATTAAAAGAAGCGCGTCATGGCGAAGTGCTGCGGCAAAAGGGAATCCTGTACGCACCAGACTACGTCATCAATGCCGGTGGTATTATTAACGTGGCATTTGAGATGCGCCCTGAAGGATACTCAGAGCAAGGCTCTACCGACAAAGTCATGGCAATCTACGACACCCTGCTGAATATCTTCCAGCGTGCCGATGCAGAAAACCAGCCCACCAGCCTGGTTGCTGATTTATTAGCACAGGAAATTATTCGCCGCGGCAGAGCATAACTCCCCTATTATGCACAAAAGCCACTGTCTTCAGTGGCTTTTTATTTTGCTTCAAACAACTCGCTCAGTTTCAAAGGCACTATCGTTCGTGCTGTTTCATAGCCAACATCAAACAATTGCAGCTTTTGCTCTATACTCATTGCAAAATCAACTGACGATACCTTGCCGGTATTCACAACGACGGTGTTATGCCAGTGCTCTGCATGCACGTATTCTCTGGAAACTGCACTCATGAAGGTGCGGATCAGCATAAAAATATAAGACACTAAAGGGAAATAACGGTGCGTCTGAACCGGTTTGGCTTCGGCATCGCTTTTTAGCCGGAAACAAATCAATGGTAATCCGGCGCCTGACCAATCATGATGAAGCGCATCTTCAGATAATATAACACCGTCCGTCATTATATGATTTTCAAACGCCTGAAATGAAAAGAATAATGGGATAGACATTGAAAAACGAACTGCTTTAGAGACTTTAAGATCAGGTGTCAATTCGCGATTAAATACGACTGGACCACCACCATTAATATCCGTTGCAAGCACATGCAGTTCGTATGGAAGTTCAGAAAATGTAACGCCGCCTAACTGTTTATCTAACCATGCCTCCAGCTTATTACCATTACATAAGCCGCCGCTGCGAATAAGAGAAGTAAAAGAAAAACTGAAAAACTGTCTGAAGTCTGTTTTCAATGCCAGTGCTTTGATATCAGACAGAGGCCAACCTGCTGCATAAAGTGCGGCAACCACACTACCGCCCGATACCCCAACTAAGTGCTGAAAAACCAATCCCATATCCTGCAGGGCTTGTAATATGCCAATATAGCAACTCAACCGGGTCCCCCCGCCGGAAAATATTGGTACAATTTGGGCTTCCGTCCCTGTTCGCATCGCAACGCCTTCCCCCGACTGACAACATCATTAACAGTATGGGGTATATTCCGACAGATACCAGACAATGCTGCAGCAATTTCATTTGAATTACGCTAGTATAACCGCGCTGTATAATATCGTAGAATATCCCATACATTTTTCTGGCCTATAGCAGCAAAAGCTACTCCGGCCTGAGCATTGATACCTATGATGCGCTACACTTTGCAGAATAATAAGATGGCAGCAGCCGATGTACATTATGGAAGGTATCGAAACGACCTTGGTCAGCAACTTCCATGAAATTTAGCCGGTATGTAGCCGGGAAAACAAGGACCGTTTAATGAAGACTGTATTAGTCATTGAAGATGATATTGGCATTCAGAAACAGCTGAAATGGAGTTTGACTGACTACGAGTTAGTATTTGCACAAGATAAAGCCTCTGCGTTAACTCAGCTTCGTCGTTATGAACCTGCTGTGGTAACCCTTGATTTAGGCTTACCACCCGATCCAGCGAATGCCAGTGAAGGCCTAAGCTGCTTAAATGAGATCCTGGCCGTACAGCCGAATTGCAAAGTCATCGTCATCACCGGAAACACAGATAACGAGCATGCGCTAAGAGCTATCGCTTTAGGTGCATATGATTACTATCAAAAGCCGGTAGATGCTGAAGTACTAAATATTATTCTGGCAAGAGCGTTTAAAATAAGTGAGCTCGAAACAGAAAACCGCGCGTTAAAAAGCGCTAACCTCGGTAATACCGATATCATCGGTAACAGTGAAGCGATTCTAAAAGCCTGCCGTACTGTTGAGAAGATTGCCCCAACCGAGATAACCACCCTGCTGCTGGGTGAAAGTGGTACCGGTAAAGAAGTTTTCGCCCGCGCAATACATCGGCAAAGTCCCAGAGTCAATAAACCTTTCGTCGCGATTAACTGTGCGTCAATTCCAGAAAACCTGCTGGAAAGTGAATTATTTGGCTATGAGAAAGGCGCGTTCACCGGTGCGAATAAGACGACACTGGGTAAAATCGAGTGCGCGAATGGTGGTACACTGTTATTGGATGAAATCGGCGATATGCCGTTAAGCCTGCAAGCTAAAATGCTACGTTTTTTACAAGAACGTGTTATCGAACGTGTTGGTGGACGTCAGGAACTGGAAGTTGATGTCAGAGTTATTTGCGCTACGCACCGAAATCTGGCTGAAATGGTTGCCGACCAAAGTTTTCGTGAAGATTTATACTATCGCATCAGCGAAATTACATTAGTCATCCCCCCCCTTCGTCAACGTGGACATGACATCGTCGTTATCGCTAAAGCACTGTTAAACAAATTTAACCAGGAGTTCAATACCCAGGTCCAGGGATTCTCCGAATCAGCTATGCAAGCTATGCTTCAATACATGTGGCCAGGTAACATCCGTGAGCTACAGAATAAACTTAAGTCGGCCGTGATACTGGCTGATAGCAAATACATTACGGCTGAAGATCTTGGCCTATCCGCTCAACAGGCAAAAATTGATACACTACGTAAGGTTCGCGAATTGGCCGAAACTCAGGCTATACGACATGCTTATACGCTAGCCAGCGGAAACTTGTCAAAAACCGCTGACGCATTGGGCATTACCCGCCCTACATTATATGCGTTGATCGATAAATACCGGCTGCACGACTTAAGAAATACAGAAACAGAAGCCTGATTGATGGCGAAAAAAAACCCCACTTTCGTGGGGTTTTTTATTACAGGCTAATGCCTTTTTGCTTAGCCTTATCTTTAATATACGACTCCCAACTACGCACCTGGCGTGACATAGCAGGGTCTTTCTTCGCATTCATTAAAGCAGCGTAAGCTTCTTTATATTTTTTCTGATAGAAGTACGCATCTACCAGGCTCATATAAACACTAGACTGCTTATCAACGTTCATAGACAACGCTTTGTCATAAGCAACAATCGCGTCGTTGTAACGTTGTACAGCAGAATATGCTGAGCCCTGGCGACGGTAAGCATCTGCATCATTGGTAAGCTTTGCTAACTCACCATAATATTCAGCAGCGCGAGCAAACTCACGCGCAGATTGATAATTAGATGCGATAAAGGTCAGATTGGTTTTGTCTCTCTTAACCAAGCCACTCTTCATGTGCTTTTCCATCGTTGTTGCGGCTTTATAAGGAATATTGTTATTCGCATACATCTGCGCCAACATCCTTACTTCAGAGTCTTTTTCCAGATAGCCCTGTGCATATGCCAGTTGCAATGTAGATAAAGCCTTGCCGTACTCTTCAGTTAACGTGTAGAAATTACCCAGGTATACCCAGAATTGTTTATTTTCCGGGAACAGCTGCACCATAGTTTCTACTACAGATACAAGCTCTTTATACTTTTTCAGTTCGTACAACGCTGCCATTTTTAACTGATAAGGCCCTTCGATTGGCTTAGGCGCAAATCGAATAGCATCATCAGCCGGAGACAATACTTTGTCGTACTGATTCATCAGGTAATAAGCGTTAGCAATACGCATATATGCGTCTGAATTTTGTTCACCAGTAAACATAATCCAGTCTTCATATGCCTTGATAGCCTTCTGATACTGTTTGTCCTGAAGCAACATATCTGCCAACAACTTCATCGAAGTCGACTGGTCACTAAACGTCAATACATCAGGCTTAACCGCCAGCGTTAGATATTTAATGGCTTGCTTTTCATCTTTGGTAGCATACAAGTTACCTAAGAAACGGTTCAACGTAGCAGTATCGAACTCATTGCTTGAACTTACGTCCAGCAAAGCGGCAATTGCCTCATCCAGCTTTTCCTCGTTATACAAGTCAAATGCTTTTACTAAGGTTTTACCGACACGTTCACCAACTATCTGCGTTTTGCGGGCTTTACGCTCTTCCACTTTTGCCATATTCGGCTGCACAGCTGCATTTACTGACATAGCAGTAACGCCAAGTGCAGTCAAAATAACCAATGCTGAGGTAAGTTTTTTAAGCTTCATCATCTTAACCTCCGGCCATGTCTAGAGTGAAGTCAAGTTGAACCTGCTGGCCAGTCTGTTTCATAGGCTTGCCATCAACCACTTTAGGGCTGTACTTCCAACGGCGTAGCGCACGAATAGCTTCGCGGTCAAACACACGGCGTGGTTCAGCTTCAATTACTTCAACTTCGTCAACACTACCATCTTCCATAATGCTGAAACGTAGTTTAACCCAACCTTGTAAGCCATCACGAGCAGCCTGTACTGGGTAACGCGGCTCAATCCGAACAATCGGCGTCGCGTCTCCGTCACGCATCATACTGGATGGATCACCTAAACCGGCGCCACCAGAACCTAAGTTCAGACCTGGCATATTAAAACCAATAGCTCCAGCTGCATTAGCCGTATCAGGTTCTGGCTGAGGCGCTTTTGGCGGCTGAGCCGGTGGTGGTGGTGGTGGTGGCGGTGGTGGCCGCCGGGTCTGCGTTTCTGAGTCTGGCGGCGTAGTGTTAATTTCTATAACAATACGCTCTTGCTCAACCACTTTACGATCGCCACTTGACTGAAGCAAAGTGGCCATCATTAAGAACAACAGAAACGTTACCACCGCACCGATAATTAACGATGTCAGGAAACGTACCATAATTACTTAGTCTCCCCGGCTATACTAATCACCAGTGACGGATCAGCTGTTTTAATCTGGTCCATAACTTCCATAACCACACCGTGCTTTGCTTCTTTATCTGCTTGCACAATGATGGTGTCTGTTGGTGATTCTGCTCTTAGCCGTTCAATGTTCGCTGAAACACGCTCAACGTCTACTGCGCGCTTATCCATCCAAATCTCACCGTTTGCACGAATGGCGATAAAGATTGTAGCGCTTGGCTTTTTCTGTGCCTGAGCAGCCTCAGGTTTATTAACATCGATACCAGCTTCCTTGACGAAAGACGTGGTTACGATGAAGAAGATCAACATGATGAATACAATATCCATCATCGGCGTGATATCTATCTCCGCCTGCTCAGCTTCGCGAATAGGTTTGCGGGCCATAAAAAACTCTCTTTAATGATGCGGTAAACTGTCGGCTAAACTGGCTTTTTCCCGTTTAACCTGGACGTCTAACCGCGCACTGAAAAATACACCTGATATCGCCGCAACCAACCCTGACATTGTCGGGATAGTTGCCATGGAGATACCTGTTGCCATGGTTCTCGGGTTACCTGTTCCCTGCGTAGCCATTATGTCAAACACAGCGATCATACCGGTAACCGTTCCCAACAATCCAACCAGTGGACACAGTGCAACCAAGGTTTTAATGAGCAGCATACGCTGTTCTAGTTTATCTGAAGCCTCGGAAATCCAGCAATCACGGATCTTATGCGCATACCATGATGTGGTATCAGCTCTGGCATCCCAACGGGCAATAATATCCTTTTTCAACTTTGGATATTCAGCCTTAAGAAACCAGAAGCGCTCTATCATCAATACCCACATGACGAAGAGTACCAGGGCGACAACGTATAACACGTTGCCACCGGTATGGATAAAATCCTGAACAGATTCCCACAGCTCTATTAGCTGGAGTATCATTAGGCTTTCTCCTTCTCCGCATGCGCAGCAATAATGCCCGCAGCTTGTTCATCTAAAACATGCAGAATTGACTTCGCTTTTGATGAAACAATTGAGTGTACAAACAATAATGGAATTGCAGCAACCAGACCCTGCGCTGTAGTAACCAGTGCCAGAGAGATTGAACCTGCCATTAATTTTGGATCGCCTGTTCCGTACAGTGTAATTTGCTGGAACGTCAGGATCATACCGATAACAGTACCTAACAGACCCAGTAATGGTGCAACGGCTGAGAACAATTTGATTAAGCCAACGCCACGTTCAACTTTTGGTGTTTCACGCAGAATTGCTTCATCCAGTTTCAGCTCAAGGTTTTCTACGTCAGCTGCTTTGTTTTCATGGTAAACACGCAGAATACGACCCAGTGGGTTGCTATCTGAAGGGTTAGCCAGATTTTTCAATTGCGCACGGATCTTACCACCAACAACTGTCAGTACGATGATACGCTCAAGTGCAATTAATAAACCAATGAAGAAAACGGCTGTAATGATATAACCTACTTCACCACCCGCTTGATAATATTCAAACAGAGTAGAACGCTGCTGGTTTAAACGTAACAAGCTGTTAGCTTTAGTTGGATCCAGGTACAAACCTACAATCTCACCAGCGCTCGCATTGTGGTAAGCAGCAACTGAGTCATGAATTTTAGATTGTGGCTGACGACCCAGTGGCTGGATCTGATCAGTATCATTGTTCAGGATCAGATACTCAGTGTCTGTTGTCAGGTGGAAAGTACCGAAACGTGTTACACGTTTAGTTTCTACACCGCCGTCAAGCTTAACAACTTCTGCATCGAACTTAGCGATCTTGCCTGACTCAGTCATTTCAGTCAGTAAAGCCATCCACAACTCTTCCATTTCTGTCAGGGTTGGCAATTCAGTAGCTGAAGCAACACTGCGCAGAGGTACGTCGCGGCCAGGATACTGGGCACTAACGATTGAACTGGTGATAGTACCAATAGACTGGTTAGCTGATTGGCGTACAACACCAAACAACTCACCCATGGTGCCCAGAGCACTTTCTAATTCAACTTGCTTCTGACCAATCAGAATGTCGTTGTCAGCGTATTCTTTCTGCAAACGCTTACCACGGCTTTCTTCTTCAGCGAACTGCTTTTTAGCGGTGTTTAATAATGCTTGTTTGTCAGCACGTTCAGCCAGGAAAGCGCGTTCACGCTCTTGGTTAGCACGGCCTTCAACAGTACGCTCTTTCTTCAATTGTTGTAATAATTGATCCAGCTTCTGAGTGTCAGCAGCTGCGTTAAAAGCAACACCAGCGGACAGAGTTACCGCTGCGGCGATTAACATTGACTTAAATGTTTGTTTCATGTGTTCTTACTCCGCTGCGATAAGTGGTACGCGATCCATTTCAAGCGTGGCTTCACGACGCGCCATCTTGATAAACTGGGCAACTGATGTCAGGTAGGAACCTGGCAATTCATCCCAGCTTGAGGTCTGCTTGTTCCACACCCAGCCATTGTTACCGTCTAGTGACAGCGCCATTAATGACAGGCGGCCTACATGAACGTAATCAACTGTAATGTCCTGACCATTCAGCGGCAAAGTGCCCTGGAAGGCGGCAAGTTCAGTACCGTAGCCAACTTCAATGCTGTACGCTTCTAAAATTTGACGATATTGCTCAGACAACTGCACATCTGAACGTCCCATCAGTTCACGTAGTTTTTCTACGCGATCTAAACGACGCTCGTTACGCAGAGGAATATCCGCCTTAACAAACTGTTCCAGCGCATCAATCATGCGGAACATTAACGGTACAGTACCTTTACGGGTATCTTCCAGGCCATTAATCTGACGCTGAATAGAGTTAATCTGACGCTGCTGGTCGGCAACCAGGGTAGCCAAGAAGTCGTTATATACTTTTAAGTTCTCTGTCTGGTCAACTACCTGACGGTATTCGCCCAGTAACTCCTGCGACTGTTCATAAATCGTATTGATTTTTTCTTGAGACTGCACTGCTGCGCGTTGGATCTGACTACCTTCCTGGTGCAAAGCTTTTAAATCTGTTGCCAAGGCACTCGCCGACAGGGCGAAAGTACCGGCCAGAGCTGTTGCAACAAGACTCTTGCGAATTTTATTGTTAAACATAGTTCCCAACCAATTATTGCTGATTAACGTAACCTGAAGTTGTAAGGACCCTACCAATATTACAGACAGGAAAGGCCCTCGGTTAGAGGGTAAACCGTCCGCATCATTACAGGTAAAAACGCCCTTGTCAAGATAACGCAGGCGTCCGGAGGTCTGCTCTGATGCGGCTATTTTTAAGGTTTATCACCCAATTTATGCCCTATTAAACAAATGAAAATTAATTTGCTATAGTTCATTAATTTTTCTGCTTACTTTATGTTCGGCGTAAGTTTTCCAGCCGAATATAACGCGACCATATCATCTAATGAGATGGCTTTTATTTTACTGCCGTGTCCAGCAGTATTAAAGGCTTCGTAGCGGGCAATACAAATATCTGTCATTGCTTTTACTGATGCCTGTAAATATTTCCGCGGATCAAACTCCGCAGGATGTTGTGCCATATATCTACGGATAGCACCGGTTGACGCCAAGCGCAAATCTGTATCGATATTTACTTTACGCACACCATATTTAATACCTTGCTGGATCTGCTCTACCGGTACACCATAAGTCTGCGGAATTTGTCCGCCATATTCATTGATGATCTGTAGCCAATCCTGTGGGACTGACGAAGAGCCATGCATAACCAGGTGAGTATCAGGGATCCGCTGATGGATGGCTTTGATGCGATCAATCGCCAGAATGTCCCCTGTTGGTGGCCGGCTGAATTTATACGCGCCATGCGAAGTGCCACAGGCAATCGCTAATGCATCAACCTGGGTTTCGCGAACGAATTGTGCAGCCTCTTCCGGATCGGTCAGCATTTGATCGTGCGTCAAAATACAGTCCGCGCCGATACCATCTTCTTCACCCGCAGCACCGGTCTCTAACGAGCCCAGACAACCTAACTCGCCTTCTACTGACACACCACATGCATGCGCTATTTCAACAACTTTACGCGTTACGTTAGCATTGTACTCATAGTCCATTGGCGTCTTGCCGTCTTCACCCAGCGAGCCGTCCATCATCACCGATGAAAACCCCAATTGGATTGAACGCTGACATACTGCCAGCGAGGTACCATGGTCCTGATGCATTACCACAGGAATATGCGGAAACTCTTCGATTGCCGCCAGTATTAAGTGCCGCAGAAAAGGGGCGCCAGCATATTTACGGGCACCGGCAGACGCCTGCACTATTACCGGGCTGTCTGTCTTGTCTGCTGCCAGCATAATGGCACGCATCTGCTCCAGGTTGTTGACGTTAAATGCCGGCACGCCGTAGCTGAACTCAGCGGCATGATCCAACATTTGACGCAGGGAAATAAGGGCCATGAAATCCTCTCTTAATCTTTTAGGGTACAGTTGTAATAGGTCATTCTTGTTATTGTGCAGCGCGTTGTTCCAGTATAGCTACTGCTGGCAGGGTTTTGCCTTCTAAAAACTCTAAAAAGGCGCCACCACCGGTAGAAACATAAGATACTTTGTCAGCAATATCATATTTGTCTATCGCAGCCAGGGTGTCTCCGCCGCCGGCAATCGAAAAAGCCTCGCTATCGGCTATCGCCTGCGCGAGTGCTTTTGTACCACCGGCGAACTGATCAAATTCAAACACCCCTACCGGGCCGTTCCAGACAATGGTGCCGGCCGATTTGATAATTTCGACCAGCGCGGCAGTGGTATCAGGGCCAATGTCAAAAATCATGTCGCTATCAGCTACCGCAGCAACAGGTTTCAAAGTTGCAGGTGTAGATTCACTAAATGCAGCACCGACTACCACATCCGTCGGCACCGGAATATTACCGCCACGCGCTGCAGCCTGAGCCATTAAGCGCTGAGCTTCAGGCACTAAATCGGCTTCGTACAACGATTTGCCGACATTATGGCCGTTGGCAGCTATAAAGGTATTCGCGATACCACCACCCACAATGAGCTGATCAACAATACCGGACAACGACTCCAGCACGGTTAATTTGGTCGACACTTTAGAGCCTCCCACTATCGCAACCAGTGGCCGCTTCGGGTTTTTCAGTGCGGCAGCTAATGCATCCAGTTCAGCTGTCAGCAATGGGCCCGCACAGGCAACAGGCGCAAATTTTGCCACACCGTGGGTAGAAGCTTGTGCACGGTGAGCCGTACCAAATGCATCCATGACAAAGACGTCACATAACGCAGCAAGCTGACGCGCCAGAGCATCATCATTTTTGCCTTCGCCTTTATTGAAGCGTACATTCTCGAATACCACCACTTCACCGGCATCAACGTCTATGCCGTTCAGATAATCACTCGCCAGGCGTACCTTAGCTGATAATGCCTGTGCTAAGTAATCAACCACAGGTTGTAGCGAAGCGTCAGCGTCATATACGCCTTCCTCCGGCCGGCCCAGATGCGACATCACCATCACTTTAGCACCGTTTTTTAATGCCAGTTCAATCGTGGGTATAGCCGCTTTTAGCCGGGCATCCGACGTGACTTTACCGTTCTTAACCGGTACATTTAGGTCTTCGCGGATCAACACACGTTTGCCGTTAAGATCCAAATCGCTCATGCGAATAACAGACATTTCTAGCTCCTTGTTATAAATTCGGTTGCATCATGGCCCGGGCGGTGTCCAGCATACGGTTAGCGAAGCCCCATTCGTTGTCGCACCACACGAGGCATTTTACCAGTCGCTTATGACTGACCCGGGTTTGTGAGCCGTCTACGATGCAGGAGTGCGGGTCATGGTTAAAGTCTACTGATACCAGGGGCTCTTCAGTGTAATCCAGTATACCGGCCAGTTCGGCGAGACGCGCTTGTTGCAATACCTGATTTACCGCTTGAATACTGACGTCCTGATGCAAAGTAACACTCAAGTCCATTGCGGTGACATTAACCGTTGGCACACGTACTGCTATCGCTTCAAAGCGGCCGGCAAACTTTGGCAAAATACGTTCTATACCCAATGCCAGCTTGGTATCTACCGGAATAATTGATTGGCTGGCAGCCCGGGTACGACGTAGATCCGGATGATAGGCATCTATAACCTGTTGGTCATGCATTGATGCATGGATAGTAGTAATAGTGCCGCTTTCCACACCAAAATGCTGATCTAACACCTGAATAACAGGCACAATACAGTTGGTAGTACAAGAACCCGCCGAGACCACTGTCATCGCCGGAGTTAAACTGTGCTGATTAATACCATAGATAATAGTGGCATCAATATCGGTATCCGCCGGATGCGAAAACAGTACTTTTTTCGCACCGGCAGTTAGGTGCCAATTTGCATGTTCACGGCTGTGAAACACGCCGGTACATTCCAGCACCACATCGATATTCTGCTCACTCCACGGCAGCGCCAGCGGATCAGCCTCACAATATAACGCAATATCGTCACCATTTACCGTTATGCCGCCGGCATAAGAACTGACGCTGCAGCCAAACCTGCCATGTGACGTATCATATTTCAGCAGATGGGCTACACCCTTAGCATCAGCCAACTCATTGATGGCGACAACTTTAAGTTCATGCTGCAAACCCTTCTCATAAATAGCACGCAATATATTGCGTCCTATGCGGCCAAAGCCGTTAATTGCCAGTCTGATTGCCATAACACCACATAGAAAAATGGGACCAAATTTGATCCCATTGTATTAAACATTACGCCAGCAATTGCTGTGCAGCTTCGAGTACTTTTTCGGTGGTAATACCAAAATGAGTAAATAATTGTTCAGCTGGTGCTGACTCACCGAAACTTGTCATCCCGATAATTTTGCCATTCAAACCAACATACTTATACCAGCAATCTGTAATACCAGCTTCTACTGCTATGCGCTTGCTCACTGAGGCTGGTAATACTGCGTCACGGTACGCGGCATCTTGCTGTTCAAATACATCCGTAGATGGCATTGAAACCACGCGGACAGCTTTGCCCTGCTTGTTCAGCTGAGCAGCAGCCTGCATTGCCAGCTCAACTTCGGAGCCAGTCGCGATGATGATCAGCTCAGGTGTACCCTCGCAGTCTTGCAAGATATAACCACCGCGGGCAATATCAGCCAGTTGCTGAGCATCACGGTTCTGCTGTACCAAGTTCTGCCGGGTGAAAATTAGCGTTGTCGGGCCTTCCGTGCGTTCAATCGCGGCTTTCCATGCTACCGCTGACTCAACCTGATCACACGGCCGCCAGTTCATCAGATTCGGTGTTGCCCTTAATGCGGCTAATTGTTCTACCGGCTGGTGTGTTGGGCCATCTTCACCCAAACCAATAGAGTCATGTGTGTAAACAAACACCACGCGTTGCTTCATCAGCGCAGCCATACGTACTGCGTTACGGGCATATTCCATAAACATCAGGAAGGTGGCGCCATAAGGCACAAAGCCACCGTGCAAAGCAATACCATTCATGATGGCTGACATACCGAATTCGCGCACGCCGTAATAAATGTAGTTACCGTTGGCGTCTTTGGCTGTTAGCGGCTTACTGCCAGACCAAATAGTCAGGTTAGAACCTGCCAGGTCAGCTGAGCCGCCCATAAACTCCGGCAATAACGGGCCGAATGCGTTAAGCGCATTTTGTGACGCCTTACGGCTTGCAATAGTTGCCGGATTAGCCTGTAACTGAGCAATGTATTCTTTCGACCGTGTTGGCCAATCTGCAGGTAGTTGGCCTGCTACCCGACGGCTAAACTCAGCGGCTTGCTCGGGGAATGCTGCACTGTAGCGGGCAAATAGCTGCTGCCACTGCTGCTGCGCTTGTGCGCCTTTGGCCTTAGCATCCCAATCTGCATAAATATCTGCCGGGATGTCAAAAGGCGCATGTGGCCATTGCAGAAAATCACGCGCGGCGGCAATTTCTGCGTCTCCCAGTGGCGCGCCATGACAATCATGACTGCCGCCTTTGTTTGGCGCACCATAGCCTATCACTGTGCGGCAACATATTAAGCTTGGCCGGGTTGTATCGGCTTTGGCTTGTTTAATTGCAGCCTCTACCGCTGCGGCGTCATGACCATCAACATTGCTGATCACCTGCCAGCCGTAAGCTTCAAATCGTGCGGGGGTATTGTCAGTGAACCAACCTTCTACATGACCGTCAATAGAAATGCCATTGTCATCCCAAAAGGCAATTAACTTGCCCAGGCCAAGGGTACCGGCTAAAGAACAGGCTTCATGTGAAATACCTTCCATCAAGCAGCCATCGCCTAAAAAGGTATAAGTGTGGTGATCGACAATGTCGTAGCCAGGTTGGTTAAACTGCGCCGCCAACGCTTTTTCAGCAATCGCCATGCCCACCGCATTGGTGATGCCCTGCCCCAATGGCCCGGTGGTAGTTTCCACGCCAGGCGCGTAACCGTATTCCGGATGTCCGGGTGTTTTGGAGTGCAGTTGACGGAATTGCTTTAAGTCATCAATGCTCAGATCATAACCGGTTAAATGTAGTAGTGAATACAGCAACATTGAGCCGTGGCCATTTGACAACACAAAACGGTCCCGATTTGGCCATTGCGGGTCTTGCGGGTTATGTTGCAAAAAATCACGCCACAGCACTTCGGCAATATCAGCCATACCCATAGGGGCACCCGGATGACCTGATTTAGCTTTTTGCACCGCATCCATGCTAAGCGCACGAATAGCATTGGCGAGTTGTTTACGAGATGGCATGTTCACTCCTGACATTGCGCGGCTTCATTTTGACGAAGCTGATTATTATTAAGCTGAAATGTTAAGGCGGTATGGCGCGCTATTTTCCCAGAGCCCCCGCCGGATGGCAAATTTAAATCTGCAGCGATGAAAAATTTGCCGTGATAAAGATCTAACTACCTGAACCAACGTACTAACAAAAAGTAAAATAGCATTAAAGACGTCTGGGCGGCAGATTTTTCTGGCAAAGCAGTAGTACTTTCTCTAAAATAACCGCCTATTTTTTAGGTTCAGCTTAGCGCTTAGCGCAATTGTGGACTTAACTGCATTAACTTTATTTTGGAATACAACCGATGGCACAACACATTTTTACTTCTGAATCAGTATCTGAAGGTCACCCGGATAAAATTGCTGATCAGATCTCCGACGCCGTTTTGGATGCAATCCTGGAACAAGACCCTAAAGCGCGTGTTGCCTGCGAAACTTTTGTTAAAACCGGTATGGTGTTAGTAGGTGGTGAAATCACTACGACAGCTTGGGTAGATATAGAAGAGCTGACACGTAAAACTGTGCGTGAAATTGGCTATACCCATTCTGACATGGGTTTCGATGCTGACTCCTGTGCAGTATTGAACGCCATCGGTAAACAATCTCCGGATATTAACCAGGGTGTAGACCGTGCTGATCCGAAAGAACAAGGTGCCGGTGATCAGGGTTTAATGTTCGGTTACGCCAGCAATGAAACTGACGTGCTAATGCCTGCACCTATCACCTACTCGCATCGTTTGGTGCAGCGTCAGGCAGAAGTGCGTAAAAACGGCACCCTGCCATGGTTACGTCCCGATGCCAAATCTCAACTGAGCTTCATTTATGAAGATGGCAAGCCAGTCGGTATTGATGCCGTAGTTCTGTCAACTCAGCACTGTGACAGCGTAACCACTGCCGATCTGCGTGAAGCAGTAATGGAAACCATTATTAAGCCCGTACTGCCGGCTGAATGGTTAACCAGCAAAACCAAGTTTTTTATCAACCCGACCGGCCGCTTCGTTATTGGTGGTCCTATGGGTGATTGTGGTTTAACCGGTCGCAAAATTATTGTTGATACTTATGGCGGCATGGCACGTCACGGCGGCGGCGCATTCTCAGGTAAAGACCCGTCAAAAGTAGACCGTTCAGCAGCCTATGCGGCACGTTATGTTGCTAAAAACATCGTGGCAGCCGGCCTGGCAGAGCGCTGTGAACTGCAGGTTTCTTACGCTATTGGCGTGGCAGAACCGACCTCTATCAGCCTGGAGACCTTCGGCACCAGTAAGCTTAGCGAAGACCAATTGATTAAGCTGGTGCGCGAACACTTCGACTTGCGCCCACACGGCCTGATTGAAATGTTGCAACTTGAGCGTGCTATTTACCTGCCTACCGCAGCTTACGGTCATTTTGGTCGTGACGAGTTCCCGTGGGAGAAAACTGACAAAGCTGAGATGCTGCGCCAGTACGCTAAGTAAAACTGACGTTATATAACGAAAAAGGAGAGCCCAGCTCTCCTTTTTCATTGCTATTGCCGTTGTAATTCATCGCTTATCATCTGACACTTTTTGTGTATTATAAAGCACAGAAAAAACTCAGGGTTCTCTGTTGCCAGACAGAGCAAAATATAAAACTATAAGAAAGGAACCAGTATGTCTGAACAAAATACAACTGCCGTTAAAAACGGTTGGTTGAATCGTGCGCTCAACACCATCGAGAAGGTGGGAAACAAATTACCTGACCCGGCAGTTCTGTTTGCCCTGTTAATGGTCGCGGTCTGGATCGTGTCCTGGGTACTTGCCGGGGTGAGTTTTAATGAAGTCGACCCACGTACCGGAGCCGCTATACAGGTAAATAACTTGCTGGCGGCAGAATCAATGACCACCTTTATGGCCAAAATGGTCCATACCTTTGTTACCTTTGCGCCGCTGGGCGTGGTGCTGGTTGCCATGCTGGGGCTTGGTGTTGCCGAGCATACTGGTTTTATCAACGCGGGTTTACGCTCAGTACTGTCTGTTACCCCCAAAATGCTGTTAACACCCGTGTTAATCGCCGTGGGTGTTGCCAGTCACATGGCCGTTGATGCGGGTTATGTGTTGGTTATCCCGTTAGGCGCTGTTATTTTTTATGCCGCTGGACGTCACCCACTTGCCGGTATCGCCGCCGCATTTGCCGGCGTATCAGGCGGGTTTTCCGCTACCATTTTACCGTCCAGTCTAGACCCGTTATTGTCGGGCCTTACTCAGGTTTCGGCCCGTTTATCTGCTGACCCAGCCGCAGCAGAACTGTTCGTCAGCCCGATGAATAACTATTACTTCACCACAGCATCAACTTTTTTAGTGGTTATCGTTGGCTGGGTGTTAACTGATAAATTTATTGAGCCACGGTTAAAGTCAACTGTAGTCGATGGCGATCCGGCGGATATGCCGAAAATGAGCGACCTAATGCCAAATGAGCGCAAAGGGTTACGTTGGGCCAGCTTTTCAATGTTGCTCAGTATCGTGCTGCTTATTGCCTCTGCACTACCGGAAACCTCTGCCTGGCGCGCACCTGCCGGAACAGTTCTGGCAGAAGGCCAAAGTAATCTGTTGGTTTTCACCGCCCCTCTTATGCAGTCTATCGTCAGTATTATCTTCGTATTCTTTTTAATCCCGGGTGTAGTGTACGGCTATGTCTCCGGTACAGCGAAGAATCACCGTGACATTATCAAGGGTATGAGTAAAGCCATGAGCGGTATGGGCTATTACATTGTCATGGCGTTTTTCTGTGCCCAGTTTATTTATGCTTTCGGTCAGTCTAACCTCGGGGCCTTGCTGGCGATAAAAGGCGCTAACTGGTTGCAACAAATGGCCTTCCCGATGGGCTTTACATTAATTGGTATCGTATTTTTATCCGGTTTTGTTAACCTGCTGGTAGGTTCAGCGTCAGCAAAATGGGCGCTGATTGGCGCTATTATGGTGCCGATGCTAATGGAGCTGGGCGTATCACCGGATCTTACTCAGGCCGCTTACCGGGTGGGTGATTCATCTACCAATATTATTACGCCACTGCTGCCATACTTCCCTCTCATTGTGGTGTTTTGCCAGAAGTATGTTAAATCCACCGGTATCGGCACTCTGATTGCGCTGATGCTGCCCTACTCAATCGCGATGCTGGTAATATGGACAGCGTTTTTACTCGGTTTCTGGGCGTTAGATATTCCATTAGGCGTAGGTGCCAGCTACACCTATCCAGCTGCAGGTTAATGCACTTTTAACTCAAATGAACAACCCTGCTCCGGCAGGGTTTGTTTTTGCTGTAATGAATCCTTTTTGCCTGCTAACATTCCGCAATATTGTTCAAAAGCCTATTTCTATGCGAATACCTCGAATTTTCCACAGTGGCGCCATTGTGCTGGACGGTGAGCTACAACTTGATGACGATGCCGCAAACCATGTTGGCCGTGTACTACGTATGCCAATTGGCGCTGAACTGGTGCTATTTAATGGCGACGGTTTTAACTACGCCGCCCGCATCACTGCCAGCGATAAAAAACGTGTACATGTTACAGTAACACAGCGTCAGCCCAACCCGGTGGAGTCCCCCGTTAGCATCCACTTAGGCCAGGGGATTTCCCGCGGCGACAGAATGGATTTTGCGATTCAAAAAGCCGTTGAATTGGGCGTTACTGAGATTACACCGCTGTTTACCGAACGCTGTGGCGTAAAGCTGGACGGAGAGCGGCTGGCAAAACGCAGCGAGGAGCTCGACCTACGCGAGGCGAACGTGGCCACCACCGAGCGAAGAATCGCCGAGGAGCTGGTTGGGTTGTCCCGGTCGCCGGCCTCCAAGACCCGGCCTAAACGGGGACGGAATGATCCCTGCTGGTGTGGGTCGGGAAAGAAGTACAAGATGTGTCACCTCCCTCTAGATAGTTAGTTAAGAG
>JBFKFH010000032.1:0-19024 GCA_041618685.1 Rheinheimera sp. | reverse complement strand
GTATGCTGCAACTGTGGCAACATACTGTACAGCACGCCTTCTCGCAGTGCGCCACCTGACAATGTCATACCGCTGATTTTCAGCACCTTAAACAACGCAATAAGAATTGCCAAACCGGATGGGAATACCTGCTTGCGCTCCTGCGCCAACCCAACAATGCTCAATTGCTCCATGCGACCACAAGCTAACGCCTGTTGCATGATATCTTCCAGCCGGTTCAAGGTAATTACTTCGTCTCTACCCTGCGCGACCAGAATTTCTTGCATTGCCTGTACTGTGCCGGAGGCGCCTACAGCCAATTGCCAGCCTGTTTGCTGATACTGCGCCGCAATAGACATCGCTTGAGCCTCAGCCGCAGCAATCGCCTGGTTAAAATTTTCTTCGCTTAGTTCGTCATCGCTGAAATAGCGTTCAAGATAAGTAACACAACCCATATTCAGGCTGGCTAACAATTGCGGATTAAAGCCTGCACCAATTACAACCTCAGTGCTGGCACCACCAATATCGATGACCAGCCGGTTGCTGTCACTGTTTGAGGTGTGGGCGACACCAAGATAAATAATGCGGGCTTCATCTTCACCGCTAATTACAGTAACTTTCTGGCCTAGTATGGCCTCTGCTTCTTTAAGGAAAGTTTTAACATTCTTTGCTAAGCGTAGGGTGGCAGTGCCAACTATACGGATATTTTGCGGCGGAATATCCTGCAGCCGTTCGGCAAATAACGCCAGGCATTCCCAGCCCCGTTTCATAGCTTTGCGGCTTAAGACTAAGTTTTCGTTCAGCCCGGCGGCCAGCCTGACTTTGCGTTTAACCCGGCCGATAACCTGAACCGAACCTCCAACCACCTTGACCATCAACATATGGAAACTGTTGGAGCCAAGATCAATCACCGCATAGATATCCTGATGCGGTGATTGGTCGGCAGTCAACGCCGGATTAACGAGGACGGTTGCGAGGAGCTCTTGCGCCACTGCTGCTGCGTCCACCCGGGCCCGAACGGCTGCCGGTCCTGGCTTGACCAGCACGACGGCGTACCCGTGGTTTCGGGGTTTTAATGTCATCCAGCAGGGCGCTGGCATCATACTGACTAACCGGTACCGGATGCCGGATATAATCTTCTATCGCGGTCAGGTTCAATGCATAACGTTCACAGGCAAAACTAATCGCTTTACCACTTTCGCCAGCACGGCCGGTACGGCCGATACGGTGAACGTAATCTTCACAATCGTCCGGCAAATCATAGTTAAATACATGGCTTACTTTAGGAATATGCAGGCCACGCGCGGCTACGTCTGTTGCCACCAGAATATCCAGTTTACCGCTGGTGAAGTCTTCGAGGATCCGCAGTCGTTTTTTCTGGATCACGTCACCGGTTAACAAACCAACACGATGACCGTCAGCTTCCAGCCAGGCATGCACTTCTTCACACCAGTGCTTGGTGTTGGCAAACACAATGGCTTTATCCGGCCACTCTTCTTCCATCAAGGTCAGCAATAAAGGCAGCTTATGTTCATCCGACGGATAAAACAGTTCTTCACTAATCTGGCTACCGGTCATTTCATCCGGTGCGACGTGAATATGCTCAGGCTGGTTCATTTTTTCGAACGCCAGCTCCTGCACTTTGTAAGATAAGGTGGCAGAAAACAGCAAGCTCAGCCGCTCTGTCGCCGGTGGCATGCGGTTAAACATAAAGCGAATGTCTTTGATAAAGCCCAGATCAAACATCCGGTCTGCTTCATCCAGTACAACCACCTGAATTTGCGACAAGTCGTACAGGCCTTGTTTTAAATAATCAATTAGGCGGCCGGTGGTGCCAATTAAAATATCTACGCCATTTTCCAATAACTGGCGTTGAGTATCGTATCCCTCGCCCCCATAGATCAGGCCAAGGCGCATACCGGCTTTTTCAGCCAACATTTTTGCGTCCTGATGGATCTGTACCGCCAGTTCCCGCGTAGGGGCCATAATAATGGCACGCGGCTGACCGGAGCCTCTTGGCTCATGGGTAAGCAAATGGTGGAAAGTGGCTGTTAAGAACGCCAGTGTTTTACCCGTGCCCGTTTGGGCCTGGCCGGCAATATCTTTACCGGCTAATGCCAGCGGTAAACATTGGGCCTGAATGGGCGTACAAAAGCCGAAACCTTGCGCGTTTAGAGCGTCAAGAACCTGTGGCGCCAATGCGAAATCGGCGAATTTATGCGAAGTTAAGTGTGTTTTATTCATACGGCGCTAAGCATAACCGTTACGCTTGCAATAAGGAACAGCCACGTTTAAATTGATAACACTTTTTTGCAGCAGCGCTGCACAGCATGAGCGGAGACATAAATGAGCGAACATATTTTACAGGTGTCGGATGACAGTTTTGAAGCCGACGTACTAAAAGCCGAGACGCCGGTTTTGGTAGATTTCTGGGCAGAATGGTGCGGTCCATGTAAAATGATCGCTCCTATCCTGGATGACGTGGCACAAGAATACGCCGGTAAAGTAACAGTGGCGAAAGTGAATATTGACCACAATCCGAATACCCCGCCTAAGTTTGGTATTCGCGGCATTCCAACCTTACTGCTGTTTAAAAATGGCCAGGTTGCTGCAACCAAGGTTGGCGCGTTGTCTAAAACGCAGCTGAAAGAGTTTCTGGAAGGCAACATCTGAGTTCAGTGCAAAAAAGGCGTATTTTTATACGCCTTTTTCTGTATCAACGCTGGACGCACCAGTAGTCAGCTGCTATTGTGTAGCCAATAAAACGTTCTAAACCACGCTTGTCTGTCGAAAAAACCACTTCCAAACCTTATTTTATCGAACCGATAAGCATTACCCTGTTTTTATATCAACAAGAAACCCATCAATATGCATTTAACAGAACTGAAACTAAAGCCAATTAGCGAGCTGGTTGAATTGGCTGAGTCTATGGGCCTGGAAAATATGGCCCGCCTGCGCAAACAGGACATTATTTTCGCCATCTTAAAATCACATGCCAAAAACGGCGAAGAAATTTTCGGCGATGGTGTACTGGAAATCCTGCAGGACGGTTTCGGTTTTCTGCGCTCCGGCGACAGCTCTTACTTAGCCGGGCCTGACGATATTTATGTTTCACCCAGCCAAATCCGTCGCTTTAACCTGCGCACCGGTGACAGCATCTCGGGTCTTATCCGTCCGCCAAAAGAAGGCGAGCGGTATTTTGCACTGTTAAAAGTTAACGAAGTTAACTTTGGCCGCCCAGAGCAAGCCCGCAATAAAATTCTGTTTGAAAACTTAACCCCGCTGCACGCCAATTCACGTTTACGTATGGAACGGGGTAACGGCAGCCGGGAAGATATCACCGCCCGGGTGTTGGATTTAGCTTCACCTATCGGCAAAGGTCAGCGTGGTTTAATTGTGGCGCCGCCAAAAGCCGGTAAAACCATATTGCTGCAGAATATTGCTCAGTCAATTGCAGCTAACCACCCAGACTGTGTGCTGATGGTGCTGCTGATAGATGAGCGGCCGGAAGAAGTAACCGAAATGCAACGTCTGGTTAAGGGCGAAGTTATCGCCTCTACCTTCGACGAACCGGCTAGCCGCCACGTGCAGGTTGCCGAAATGGTAATTGAAAAAGCCAAGCGGTTAGTTGAGCACAAAAAAGACGTTATCATCCTGCTTGACTCTATTACCCGCTTAGCGCGGGCGTATAACACCGTTATTCCAAGCTCTGGTAAAGTGTTAACCGGTGGTGTCGACGCAAACGCGCTGCACAAACCGAAGCGTTTCTTTGGTGCGGCGCGTAATGTTGAAGAAGGTGGTAGCTTAACCATCATCGCTACGGCCCTGGTAGATACCGGTTCGAAGATGGACGAGGTAATCTACGAAGAATTTAAAGGTACAGGTAACATGGAAATGCACCTGTCACGTAAAATTGCAGAACGCCGCGTGTTCCCAGCCATTGACTTCAACCGTTCTGGTACCCGCCGCGAAGAGCTGCTGGCCTCAGCCGAAGAGCTGCAAAAAATGTGGATCCTGCGTAAAATTCTCAACCCGATGGACGAGACCGAGTGCATGGAGTTCCTGATTGACAGGTTGTTGATGACCAAAACCAACGACGAGTTCTTCGATGCCATGAAACGGCAAAAAAGTTAACTGATAAACCGGCCGCCGCGCCGGTTTTTTTTCGCCTGCAATTCAGGCCCAGACTCTACCCCATTTATGGTTAACAGAAGGAAATTATCAATGAAAGGCCCGCGAATAGTGATCATTGGCGGAGGCGCCGGTGGCCTGGAACTGGCAACCCGCTTAGGTAATAAGCTCGGCCGCAAAGGCAAAGCACTCGTCACTCTGGTCGATTGTAACCATACCCACATCTGGAAGCCGCTGTTGCATGAAGTTGCCACCGGCACCTTGGATATCGAGATAGATCAGCTCAGTTATCGCGCCCATGCTGCTGCCCATGGCTTTGAGTTTCAACTGGGGCGTTTCATTGATCTTAATCGGCAACAGCAAACAGTGATACTGGCGCCTGTGTTCGCAGATGATGGCGAAGAAGTACTGGCAGCACGCGAGCTCAACTACGACTACCTGGTCCTGGCACTTGGTAGTGTGTCAAACCATTTCAATACGCCCGGCGTGGCCAAACACTGTATCTTCCTCGACAGCCCGTCACAGGCTCAGCGCTTTCACCGCCATTTACTGGATGCCTACTTAAAACTTAACTCGCCGGCGCATCCGAAAGATAAACTTAACATTGCTATTGTTGGCGGTGGTGCCACCGGTGTAGAACTGGCGGCAGAGCTTTACCATGCTGCGGCTGAGCTTAACCTGTATGGTTTTGCTGATTTGAGACAAGGCAGGCTGAATATTAGTGTGATTGAAGCCGGGCCAAGGCTTTTGCCCGCTCTACCCGAGCGTATAGCCACCGCAGCTATGACAGAGCTGCAAAAACTAGGCGTGCAGGTACGCACTAATACCAAAGTCACCGCGGCGAGCGAAAAAGGCTTACAACTGGGCGATGAACAATTAGAGGCCGAATTAATGGTCTGGGCTGCCGGCATTAAAGCGCCGGACTTTTTGCATAAACTGGCTGGTTTGGAAAACAACCGGATAAATCAGTTGTTAGTTAACGCTAAACTGCAGACCACACAAGACAACCGTATCTACGCAATTGGCGACTGTGCCGGTTTTGCCCTCGCAGATAAAAGCTGGGTACCTCCGCGGGCACAGTCCGCCCATCAAATGGCCAGTACTGTTGCTGCCAATATTCTTGCTGCGGTAAATAACAAACCATTGCGCGATTTTAACTATAAAGATCATGGCTCTCTGGTATCGCTGAGCCGGTTTGGCACCGTAGGAAGTTTAATGGGTAATCTGGTCGGCGGCGCTATGATGATTGAAGGACGCATTGCGCGGCTGGCGTACATTTCGCTGTATCGCATGCATCAGATCGCACTACATGGCTGGCTGAAAACAATGGTGATCAGTGTCGTTGCACGTATTAACCGCATGGTACGGCCGCGGCTGAAACTGCATTGAGTAGTATGGCCAGCCACAGTGTGGCTAGTGGCTTAATGCTCAGTGATTAGTGGCCGGCAGAATATGCTGCCGGTACAACTTGTATTCCATTTCCAGCGACGCCGTGTCAACCCACTCAAACAGCGCTTTTAGGTATTCCGGTTCAGGCAATAATGTTGCCACAGCATCATTAATGTCTGCCATAGCCCGGGCTGAAGTAGCCGGGCTGCACGCAACATAAGAGATGTTTACCTGTTGTTTTTGCAAATACACATAATGCAACGCTACCTCAGCATCATTAAATAAATAACGCAGGTAATTCGCGCGTGACGGGTATTCCAGCAAATAATCGGCCCGGCCATGGGCCAGCAAAGCTACCGGATTGGTTTGCAACGCAAAGGTGATAATAGTGCCTGCATTGTGCTGGCGCATAAAATCGGGCACGGCGCGGCCGGCTTCCATCAGCCCGACGGCATCGGTCTGCTGCAACAACCAGTCAGAGATATCCGGCTGCCCTTGCGCCTGCCAGCGCTGATATAACGGCTGCCCCTTAAGCATCACAACCGCGTAGCCGGAGGCGGCTACCACAGGGTCCGAGTACTGCAAATGTTGGCGCTCAGCCGTTTTTAACATAGCAAAAGAGCATGCTGCATGCTCTGTTTGCGCCAACTCCTGCTCCCGGCGCACCAACGATAACCATTGAATACGATGCTCATACAGCGGCATTCTATCCATCAGCATTTGTTGCGCTTTGTCTAACGCGCCCTGATTTCTAAGTGCGCCATCCTGCATAAAGTAGGGTTTTAAATCTGCCTTTAGCCAATACAGAACAGGCTTTGCCTGCACCGTGAATGTCAGGAGCAGCGCCAAGCCTAGCAGCCAGCTTGTTACCATCTTGCCTCCTGTCATTCCGCCATCAACGCCGTTATTGCGCCCTGATATGGCTGTTAGCCAATAATATGGTGCACCAGTGGCAACGCAGCCTCAGGCTGGGTGCCAATTTTCAGTGCCGCCAGATATTCTTTGCTGGCAATGTCAGCTGCCGCTTGGCTGGCCGCATGTACACGGGCCACTACATCGCCCTGGCTTACCTGACTGCCACCCGGGATTATATGGCTAAAACCGACAGCTGGATCAATTTTTTGGCTCGGATGTGAGCGGCCACCACCCAAACGTACCACCGCCATGCCCAAGCCAACGGTATCCTGATAATTCAGCACGCCATTTTGCGGCGCGATAATATCCTGCACCACCGGTGCGCTGGCCAGATACTGCTGTGGCTTTTCAATCAGATCAGCCGGGCCTCCTAATGCAGCAACCATTTTGGCAAATATTTCCGCCGCTTTGCCAGAGCTCAGGCTGTGCTCTAACGCCGCAATGGCTGAGGCTTTGTCTTTATGCAAACCGCCCAGCATCAGCATATTTGCGCCCAGCTCAAGCGTAACCTGGTGCAAACGTGGTTCACGGTATTTGCCGGTTAAATAATCCAGTGTTTCCATTACTTCCAAGGCGTTGCCGGCCGTAGCGCCTAAAATCTGGTTCATATCGGTCAGTAATGCCCGGGTGGGTACACCAGCGCCATTGGCCACGTTAACAATACTGCTGGCCAGCGCTGAAGCGTCATCCACAGTACGCATTATCGCACCATTGCCAATTTTCACGTCCATGACCAGCGCATCCAAACCTTCTGATAACTTTTTAGACAGAATAGATGCGGTAATCAGCGGGATTGACTCTACTGTGGCGGTAACATCGCGAATAGCATATAACCGGCGATCGGCCGGTGCCAGCTGGCTGCTTTGGCCAACAATAACACAGCCAAGCTGCGGCAATAATTGTTGAATTTTATCCAGTGGCTGGGTGCAGCTGTAGCCTGGGATCGTCTCCAGTTTATCAACGGTACCGCCGGTATGGCCTAAACCCCGGCCGGCTATACTGGGCATAAAAGCGCCACAGGCCGCCACCATGGGCGCCAGCATTAGCGTGACCTTGTCACCTACTCCGCCGGTACTGTGCTTGTCTACCACCGGACCGTTCAGCTTGCCCTGCCAGTTCAGCACGGTGCCGCTGTCCCGCATTGCTAATGTCAGCGCGACAATCTCATCCACACTCATGCCATTTAGGTATATTGCCATTGCCAGTGCGGCAACCTGGCCTTCGCTGAAGCTATCGTCGGTCAGGCCACGGACAAATTGTTGGATCTCCGCCTGGCTTAAGTTAGCACCATTGCGTTTTGTTTTAATAATTTCCTGAGGGATCATGTATTAAGCTCCAACTTTATTGCTGTTGGCTAAATAAGTAGGGGTAAAAGCCGCAGGCAGTAACTCGGCCAGGGTCCAGTTTTGTTGCTGCTGCAAATGATTGCAGCTGGCAACCGGCGCGTCCGGCAAAAAGAATTCGGCAATGACCTGGCGGCAAATGCCGCAGGGTGGGGTTAAGCGCTCTTGCGGTGTGTATACCATCAGTGCAATAAAGTTGCGCTCACCTGCCACCACAGCGGCACCTATTGCATTGCGCTCTGCGCACACCGTGCCACCGTAAGAGGCGTTTTCAACATTGCAGCCGGTGTATATGTTGCCGCTTTGTGCCAGCACCGCGACACCGACCGGGAATTTGCTATAGGGCGCATAGGCCTGCGCTGCGGCATCTTGTGCTGCCTGTTGCAGGGCAGCCCAGTTAATCTCGTTCACTGGTAAAACTCATGTTAGTTATGGGCGTACAGTGTTACTTCGATTCGCACTTTGGTCAAGTTCGCTGTGTGTCACGCCGCACTAAAATGGTGCGTTTTGCAGACGCCGGTGTTGTTGGGCGCTATAATGCCGCCTCAGTGCACTAATACAAGCAGTGAAGTGAAGCGCATTAATTATCTGGCCGGTTATCCGGAACATATTCAGCAACAAGTGGCATCGTTGGTACAAAGCGGTCGGTTGGAAAGCTATCTGGCGGCCAAGTACCCGCAGCGGCATCAGGTGCAAAGCGATAAAGCATTGTATGCCTACGTCAGTGAGCTTAAAACCAGCTTTATGCGCAATAGCCCACCACTTAGCCAGGTGCGCTATGACAGTAAGCTCAATGTGCTAAAACAGGCTCTGGGTATCCATACCTTTGCTTCAAGGGTGCAGGGCAGCAAGCTTAAAGCCCATAACAGCATCACTATTGCGGCCTTATTTAAAGACGCTCCGGCCCAGTTTTTACGTATGATCGTGGTGCATGAACTGGCCCACTTTAAACAAAAAGACCACAACAAAGCGTTTTATCAATTATGTCAGCATATGGAACCGGCGTATCACCAGCTGGAATTGGATACCCGCTTGTGGTTGCTGTGGCGTGAACAAGCCGGCGGCTAGTCCAGACTAAAATTATCTGCATCCAGATGTACCGGAAATTCGCGGCGTAACTGCTGCAAAGCGCTATGATCTAAACCGGCACTAAGGGCTACACGCTGGCCGCCTGCGCCGTCGGCCAGCACCCTACCCTGAGGGTCAACAATTAAACTGTCGCCACTATATGCGACAGCGTTGCCATCTTCGCCAACGCGGTTGCAACCCAGCACAAACGCCTGATTTTCAATAGCCCTGGCCTGCAGCAACGTACGCCAGGCATGGGCCCGCGCTGCCGGCCAATTTGCGACAAACACGGCAATATCATAGTCATTACGGTTACGGCTGAATACCGGGAAGCGCAGGTCGTAGCAAACCTGTAACAGCAGGCGCCAGCCACGCCAGTGCACTACAACGCGGTTTTTACCGCTGACATAGGCGTTATGCTCACCGGCCATACGAAACAGGTGTTTTTTATCATAATGGCTCACGTCGCCAGCTGGCGTGACGAAATAACAGCGGTTAACACAACCAGTCGCCAACCGGGTTGCCACCGATCCGACAATGGCGGCGCCACTGCTGGCAGCCTGCAGCTTAAGCCAGTGTAAGGTTTCACCTTCTGCTTCCGCTATCTGCGAACTGTGCATGGTAAAACCGCTGCTAAACATTTCCGGCAATACGATTAAATCGGCATTATCGCATTGGTTTATTTGCGCCGCTAACTGGCTACGGTTGGCGCTGGCATCCTGCCACACCAGGTCAGTTTGCAGTACCACTGCCTGTAATGTCGGGGCTGTTAGAGTGCTCATTGTTAAACCTGCCATCAGTACTTAGCGCTAAATCAGGATGCTACCACCGGCCCCGCGCCAAACAAAGCTATTGGTCTGACGCGGGCATAAATCGCGCTGTCGCAGGCAAAAATGCCGGCAGTGCTACTGCCGCCAGATACCACCGGGCGGCGAAGACGGTAAAAAACAATTTCGCTGCTTGCACTGGCAGCGCGTTTGCGTATGCTTTGTCACATATTGTTGCGAAACTAACGCTTAAATTACTGATCAACCGGGTTAATTATGTTGCCACTTCAGACACCCATGCGCGGCCTGCGCTGTTTTTGCGTTGCGGCTGAGTGTTTAAGCTTTAAACAAACGGCAAAAAAGTTGTATCTAACCCCGTCGGCGGTAAGCCATCAGATTAAGCAACTCGAAGATAACCTTAACTTACAGCTGTTCGAGCGGCAAACGCGGGCCATTGCGTTAACGGAAGTAGGTAAGCAGTTTTACCTGGCGATAGCACCAGTCATGGAGCAGTTGGCCACCACCATCAGCAACTTCAGCCAGGCTGAGCGTATGCTTGAAGCGAGCATTTCCATGCCGGAGTTTTTCGCCAGCGAACTGTTTGTGCCGAAGCTGATTGGCTGGTCAGAGCAATATCCCAATATCAACCTGAAACTGGAAACAGTAAAGTCACGCCGGGATAGCCCAAAACACACTGATTTATCGATTGTACTGTCGGGCAAAAAGCCAGCTGAAGCTGAAGCCTATGATTTATTTCCGATAAGCTATGTGCCGGCCTGCAACCCGCAGCAATACCAGAAGTGGCATAACCGGGGTTACCGAGTGCTGGAGCAGGTACCGCTGATATTACATCAGGCCAGGCCGCAGGCCTGGCATCAGTGGGCTGAACATATTGGTTATCATAACTTTCAACCCAAACAAATTATTCAGCTAGACAGCATGTTCAGTGTCGCCCGAGCCGCCCAACAGGGGTTGGGTGTTGCTTTAATCCCCTTACCCATCAGCGCGGGCTGGTTTAGCAATGGCAGCCTGCAACGGTTATTTGAACAGCAACTGCTAAGCCGCGACCGTTACTATCTGGTGCGGCATGATGATGACAGCAGCCGCAAAGAAGTGCAGCTGCTGATAGACTGGGTATTACAGAGTTTTCACCTGGCGCCTTAATTGGCGTCTGAGCTCCCGATATACTTGTCGAAGAAAGCCAGCATCTTCTGCCAGCGCTCTACGTTATTTTCCGGCTTATAAAAGCCGTGGCCTTCGGTTGCTTTTACCAGCCATTGATACGGATGATTGCGCTTTTCTAACGCATCGCGCAGCACTTCAGCCTGGATCATCGGTACGCGTTTGTCCTGCTCACCATGAATGATAAATACCGGCGCTTTTAGTTTATCCAGGTTTTTCACCGGCGACTGACCAATAAGCACTTCATCGCTACGGCCAAGAAAATTCTCCAGCACACCGGTACCAAAATTACTGCCGGGAATGTCGCCCTCTTCAAACATCAACGCCAGATCGGTTACACCAACGAAATTTACTACACATTTGTACAACTGAGGCTCGCGAATGGCGCTCATTAACGCGGCATAGCCGCCGTAAGAACCACCATACGTACAGATACGCTGTTGGTCGACAATGCCGTCGCTAATCAACTGCTGCACACCGTCGGTCATATCATCAATCATCAGCGTGCCCCACTTTTTATAGCCTGCTGTGAGGAACTCGCGGCCAAAACCACCCGAGCCACGGAAGTTTGGCTGAAATACGGCGTAACCATTTTCTGCCAGCACTTTGGCATCTTTATCCACATCGGTTATCGAGTCACGGATACCATGTGGCCCGCCATGTGGCAGCATAATCAGCGGTAACGCCTTTGCCTCTTTACCTTTGGGTAAGGTTAACAGGCCCTGCAACGCTTGGCCGTCACGCGCCTTGTATTGCACAATGCGGGTCTGCGGCAGTGTTTTTTGCTCCAGCCACGGCGCTGCTGTTAATAAATAACTGACTTTATTACTTGTACTGTCATACATATAAAACGTCGGTGCCGTGTTAGCCGATTGCACAATAACAATCATCTGCCGGTTGTCTTTGGTGGCAGAAGTAATCCTTACGCGCTGTTGCGGAAAAGCGGCGAAAAGACCTTGTAACTGACGGCTGAATTCAGCATCGGCAACGTTGTCGAAAAAACGGCTGTTCAGTGCGTCATATTCAAAATTGGCACCGATAACTTCACTGGCTTTACCCTCTCGAACACTGAAGATAGGGCTAAGATCGGCCTGCGGATGTGATGCCAGCAAGGTTTCTTCCCCGCTGGCTAAATCCAGCACACTGACCGCCTGCGTAGCAGTGCTGGTATCACTGAGACCAAACACAGTTTTATTGTCGCGTGAAAAAACCAATGGACTAAAATTACCACTGTCACGGCGGTAGCGTTTTATTTCGCGCCAGTCTGTATTAGGTTCAGCACGATATAACATCACCCACTGCGAAATATCTTTCGGGTCTACACCCACAACCAGACTGGGAAAGCCATTAATGTCTGTTAACGCGCGCACCTGTGTGCCCTTGACAGCCCGTATAGGCGCTGTACCTATTTTACGCTTACGGCCACTTTTAATATTTAGCCGGTAAAACTCAACATGTGGTTCTTTACTAAACCAGGAAACGCTGGAAATAATAATGTTGTCTTCATCAGACGGCATAAGATCAATAATTTGCGAAAACTCGGTTTCTCTGGCTCTTGAGCGATAGCCGGTAAGCATTAGGCCGCGTTTTCCGTCAGCATCCACGGCAAAAATTTCACCGGTAAATACCGGCACCTCTAACGAGCCAACCTCACGCGCCAGACTCATGACTAAACGGTCTGAGCTTGCCCAATCAAAACTGGCGATAGAGTCATTGCCCGGGAAGTGGCGCTGCGAAATCACCTGCATCGAGGTACGATCAATGACGATAATCTGAATAGTGCCGTCGTCTGCCCGACTGGTTGCCGCCAGATACTGGCCCGTCGGCGAAATTTTTACATCAATAAACTGGTTATGCCGGGCATAATCTTGCAATGAAATTTCCGCGGCCATCGCCACAGGCCCCAATAAACACAGAGCCAAAATACATATTTTTAGCATTACGCTTCCTTACTTATTAGTCTACAAACATGCGATTTTATTGATTTTTAACTTCAGCTAACGTTACAAAAATTCAAATTACGCAACGGCGCGAAACATACGCAAAACAAATCCTGGCAGCAATAATTTGTTATATTCTTTTTTTGCATATGATGCCATCCGACCGGACTATTTCTATTAATTTCTTAGTTATTCAATCAGATAGCACTAATAACACTCTCACTCTACCACCACAGCACACTGCTGACTGCTTGTTTTTTCAGCACAAGCGTTGTGTGTTAGCCATTACGCCAATTTGTAACCCGATACAGGTGAATTATTTTCACCTGTCAGGTTTTTTTTTATCGTTTGTCAGTTCTAGTGCTTTTGCTCAAACTTACTCCTGCAGACCGACAGCGGCTGCCTGGATGGGAAATTGGGAGCAACACATTATGCAAGCGAGATCAGTTAAATTAAGTAGTGCTTTGGCGTTGATGCTAATGGCCTCGGGTTCATTTCTCGCATCAGCCAACACCAACGGCTATAAAATGGTACTTATTGAAGACACACCAGGTGCCGCCGCCTTACGGGCCGGCCAGTTGGACCTGGGTATTACCGAAACACTGGCCAGCAGCGTGGCACAGACCGACAATTTTGCACGTCAGATGAGCCTTTGCGTTGGCTTTACCAAAAGCAGCAAATTAGACCAGGCCGAGCAAGCGTGTAATAGCGCAGTCGCTGCCGCGCAGCAATTCGTCCATGTTAACAGCAGTGACAAACGGGAAATGCGCGCCCATGCGCTGACCAACCGCGGCGTGCTACGGCTGTTACAAAACAACAACGTCGCTGCACTGGCCGATTTTAATCGGGCCGCAGAGCTCAATAGCAATACCGTTAGTTTACATAACTTACAACGGTTAGAGCTGGCACTGAATAAAGCCAACAATGGCCTGGAACTCACTGTGGCAGCAGCTGAATAATGCCACATCCCGCTCAGTGGTTTTACTGAGGCAACGATTTCTGCCAGTTTTGGCAGAAGCCAATGCAGACTAAGCACCTGCATTGATTTGGCAGTGAACAGAGTAAGCGCCTGTTAGCTGCTGGTTTTATACACTCCCCGTGTGTCGCAGAGTTACTACTCCCCGGTGTAACTCTGCTTTTTTCTTCGTTACGCCCTCTATAACTGTACGACCTTTGCTGATTTACCGGTAAACAGTTGCAGCTGCACAGCGCGTTTGCCATTATGCTGGTCAGCATTCTTAAACTCTGAGTACGGAAACACACAATGGCGGAATACCATACCTTCACCCCTGATGATGCAATGCGTTTTGCCGATGAGCACAGCGGCCTGTTTGGTGAGCACAGCAAACTGAGCTGCGAAGAGCTGGGTGATGACAGCCTGAACCTGGTGTTTCGTGTCAGCAATGACAAAGGCCGCAGTTTAATCGTCAAACAAGCACTGCCCTACGCATACTGTGTTGGTGAAAGCTGGCCCTTAACAATAGACCGTGCACGTATTGAAGCGGAAGTGTTGCAAAAACACAGCAAGCTGTGCCCGGAGCATAGCGTCGAAGTGCTGCATTTTGATGCCGAGCAGGCCGCCATTTTAATGGAAGATTTAACAGATTACCGCATTTTGCGCGGTGAGCTAATTGCAAGAAAGCGCTTTGCGCATCTGGCGCCGCAGCTGGCAACTTATCTGGCGCGCACACTATATTACAGCAGTGACTTTGCGCTGACCGGGCCGAACAAACGGCAACAGATAGCCCGTTTTTTAAACCCCGATCTCTGCCTTATCACAGAAGATCTGCATTTTACCGATCCGTACTGCAACCATGAACGCAACAAGATCCATGTTGAAGTTCGTGCCGAAGCGCAAAAATTATGGCACGACGAAGCGTTGCAGGCTGAAGTAGCTCAACTCAAAGCAGACTTCTTAGCCCGACCGCAGGCGTTATTGCACGGCAATGTACAAAGCAGCAGTATTTTCGTAAATGACGACAACTGCAAACTGATCGCCGCCGGTTTTGGCTTTTACGGCCCGATAGGTTTTGACGTTGGCTGCTTGCTGGGCAATTTGCTGCTGAACTACCTCGGCCACTTCGGGCTAACCGAAGACGCCGAACAACGCCAGCAACAGCAGGACTACCTGCTAGAGCAAGTGCAAATATTGTGGCAGCAATTTTCAGCACAGTTCAGCCAGCTGATGGCGAACGAGTGCCGTGAACCCAGCCTGCAAAGCACCTTGTATCAGCAGCGGTTTATGCAGCAGGTATGGGCTGATACCCTGGGCTATGCTGGCTGCGAGCTGATCCGCCGGGTGGTGGGCATGGCGCATGTTGCCGACCTGGAGCAGATTAGCGACAGTACGTTACGTGGCCAAAGTGAACACAAAGCACTGCAGCTAGGCCGGGAGCTGGTTATACAGCGCCATGAATTAAGCAGCATGGAGCAGGTCATCACCTTGCTACGATATCTGAAATAGATAACTAACCGTTGGTTTCACGCTATGCCTGATCGTAGCGTCACAACACAGGTAGCACATGTTATTGCAGCTGATTCAACACCAATGCATCTGGCAGCAGGCGCCGCACAATGCCTTTACCGATCTGATTAGCTTTAATGACGCACTGTGGTGCGTGTTTCGGGAAGGCAGCGCGCATGTGTCACCCGACGGTGCATTTCGTATTCTGCGCTCTACCGATGGCGTTGACTGGCAAAGCGTGGCGCTATTGCATGATCCGCAGGCCGATTTACGCGATGCAAAATTCAGCCTGTCACCCGACGGGCGGTTGCTGCTATTGGGCGCCGGCGCTTTACACGACCGCAGCGCAGCTAGCCATCAGTCTTATATCTGGCAATCTGCCAATGGCATTAATTGGTTGGCGGCGCAGCCGGTAGGCGAGCGCAATATCTGGCTGTGGCGCATGGCCTGGCGCGATGATGAAGCATTTGCGGTAGGTTATAAAATTGGCCAGCCGCAGTGTGTGCGGCTGTACCAGGGCCAAAATGCACTGCAGCTGCAACCACTGGCCGACATCTATAGCGGCAGTTATGCCAATGAAAGCGGCTTACTGTTTAGTGCAGATGGCACCGCGCTGTGCCTGCTACGACGCGACCCGGAGCACGGGCTGTTTGGCCACAGCAGCGCGCCCTACACGCACTGGCAATGGCTGGATATTGGCTGCCGCATAGGTGGCCCGCAGTGGTTGCAGCTACCCGATGGCAGGCTGCTGGCTTGCGTGCGGCTATATGACACTACCGTGCGCACCAGCCTATGCTGGGTAGACCGGCAAACCGGCCGTCTGAGCGAAGCACTGGCATTGCCATCAGGCGGCGACTGCAGCTACGCCGGCATGGTACTGCGCGATAGCATGCTGTATGTCAGCTATTACTCATCCCATGACGGCCAGAGTGCCATTTACTTTGCTACAGTCAACCTAGCAACAAGCCCTTAGTATTTAACGCTGCAACCGTAGGGTTTGGTGATAGCTGGCTGCGGCGACTGCCCCTGCAGCACTGCCCTGGCTGCATTGGCGAAGTGCGGTATTGCCGTAGCGATATCTTCAACTTTGGCCGACGCTATACTGTCAATACCGCCCATATACTGCAGTACGCCGGCTTTATCTATGACATACATATGCGGCGTGGTTTTAGCGGCATAGGCTTGGCCCATTACGCCGTTTTCATCAAAGACTACCGCCGTCGGCGCGGCATTGCGGCTGGCCGTTAACTCATCGGCCTTTGCCGCACTGACATGGCCCTGCTTGCCCGGCGCAGAAGAAATTACACTCAACCACACCATATCCTTTGCGGTCATCTCGGCCTGCAGCGCCTGCATATTGCCGCTGTAGTGTTTTACCACAAACGGGCAATCGTGATTAGTCCACTCCAGCACCACATTTTTTCCCGCATAGTCTTTCAGGCTGTGGCTGTGGCCTTTGGAATCGACGACGGTAAAGTCCGGCGCCTGCACGCCTACCTGCGGCGCCGCGGCTAATCCGGCAGACAGCAAGGTAGCTGCGGCGGCCAGTACCAGTTGACGTAATTTCATCTGCATAACTCCTGTGTTGTGTTACTTAGTCTGCCCGCTGCCGGCTTAACCGCTCCAGCGTGGCAGGCAGGGTGTCGGGGGTTAAAATTTGTGGCAGCACGTGTGGGCTTTGCCCCGGCCAGTACAGCACATACAATGGCACACCATTGCGCTGATACAGCCTTAGATAATCAGTAATTGCCGCGTCACGCAGCGTCCAATCACCTTTTAAATAGGTTACATCATATAACGCCAGCGCTGCTTTGCTGCTGTCGGCATTCAGCGCGACCCGCTCATTTACCAGGCAGGTAATGCACCAGTCGGCGGTCATGTTGACCAAAACCGGTTTACCCTGCTGGCGCAATTGCTGCAATTTCTCAGCTGACCAGGGCTGCCATTGCTGTTCGCTGTCAGCTACAGCAGCGGGCGGCGTCTGCGGCACACCGGGCGCAAGCACCGGCAGTAGCAAAGCCAACAGCAGCAATATCACAGCCAGCACCGCACTGGGCGTGCCGGCCTGCGCCAGCTGTCTGCGGCCCCACAGCCAGCAGGTTGCCCCAATACACACTACGCCAATTAGCAACCATGCCTGTGCATCAATGCCGCGCTGCCGACCATATACCCACAATAGCCAGACGGCGCTTAAATATAACGGGTAAGCCAGCCATTGCTTCAGTGTATGCATCCAGGCGCCGGGTTTGGGCAACAGGCGGGCAAAGCCCGGCACATAAGCCAGCAACAAAAATGGCAATGCCATACCAAACCCTAGCGCGGCAAACACCAGCAACGCCACCGCTGCATTCTGGTTTAGCGTATAACCCAGTGCAGTGCCCATAAACGGCGCAGCACAAGGGCTGGCGACCAGTACCGCCAACACGCCGGTATAAAACGATCCTTTGCCACCAGTTGCGCCTGCCAAACTGTTGCCACTATTCATCAGACCCAGGCCAAACTGCACCACGCCAGATAAACTTAATGCCAGCGCAAAAAACAAATACACCAGTAGCGCGACCAGATACGGGCTTTGCAATTGAAACCCCCAGCCAACAGCGGCGCCTGCACTACGCAGCACTATTAACAATAGCGCCAGCACGACAAAACTGGCGACAACACCTGCGCTGTACAGCAAAGCGTCGCGTTTTTGCTGGTTATGCTGTGCACTGTTAGCCGCGATACTCAGCGCTTTTAGCGACAATACCGGGAATACGCAGGGCATTAAATTCAGCAACAAGCCGCCACTGACGCTGAGCAATAAAATTAACCATAACGCTGTGTCATTTTGTTGGCCCTGAGTAACCAGAATTTCGGTAGCATTTTGCCCCTGCTGTTCAAGCTGCACACTATAGGCCGCGTCGTCAGTTATCAGCACCAGTTCCAGTTGCGCCGGGGCCGCAGAAAAATACGTATTCAGCGGCTGTTGTAACAATAGCCGCGAACCATCCAGGCTGATTTGCTGTGGTGCAGCGTGGTCAACCAACTCGGTAGCAGCAACAAAAAAAGCGCTGACACTTTTTATCTCTGGCAGCTGTAGCACCGCAGAGAAGGCGCCCCCTGACACATCAAACTGGCCCTGCACGGCCAACGGCTGCGGCTGTTGCCGCACAGCCTGCGCAAATAAACCACGAAAGTCGTCTGCTGCTACCGCGTTGCTGCCGACCGGCAGGCTCAGGCTAAACTGCGCGTCAACCGGAATGCAGATCGCTTCACAAACCAGCCAGTCTGCCTGCAACTGAATGTCTATTGTTGCTGCACGGTAGTCCGGCGCTATTGTCAGTGCCGACAGCAGAATGGTCTGGCCTGCAAAACCATAATTCATCAGCGGTGGCAGTGCGATGGCCTGCGGGGTTGGCCATTGAATATCACCTACCGTGACCCCGTCAGGTAATTGCCAGCTTAACCGGGTGGGTAAGCCCGAATCGCCCGGGTTTTTCCAGTAGGTGTGCCAGTGCTCATCCGGCACAAAATGCAGTGCCAGCTGCCACGTTTGTCCCGGCCGCACCTGTTGGTATTCACTGACCAACTCAGCCTGTATATGCTGCGTAGTCTGCCAGCCGGTAGTGGCGGCAGGTGTTAGCCCGGCATTAAATACACTGAATAACAGTACCCACCACATCATCATACTTCGCATAGCTGCCTCATTTACTGCGCTTTCTAACTATACGAGCCTACACCGCTTTGGCCCAGCCTGCTGACAAAACAGCCATTGAGTGACGCTAAGTTGAGCATTTTGTGCGACAAACTGCTATATTAGCCCTCGTTTCACCGTAACAACTGCTGTGGTCACTCCAGCATTCCGTT
>JBFKFH010000031.1:0-19340 GCA_041618685.1 Rheinheimera sp. | reverse complement strand
GTCGGCATAGGCTTTAGCCACGCCGGTGGCGATGGTGCCAATGCCAGGCTCAGACACCAATTTGACTGAAATCAGTGCCTGCGGGTTAACCTGTTTTAAATCGAAAATCAGCTGGGCTAAATCTTCAATCGAGTAAATATCGTGGTGCGGAGGCGGTGATATCAGCGTTACGCCTGGCACTGAGTAGCGCAGGCGGGCAATTTCCGCGGTAACCTTTTCACCGGGTAACTGGCCGCCTTCGCCCGGTTTAGCACCTTGGGCTACCTTAATCTGAATAACTTCGGCATTAACTAAATAATGCGGCGTAACGCCAAAGCGGCCTGAGGCAACCTGTTTAATTTTAGAGTTTTTCTCGGTGCCAAAGCGGCGGGGATCTTCGCCACCTTCACCCGAGTTAGAGCGCCCGCCCAGCCGGTTCATGGCAATAGCCAAAGCCTCATGCGCTTCAGGGCTTAATGCACCAATAGACATGGCCGCACTGTCAAAGCGCGGATACAGGTTTTGCTCGCTTTCTACCTGCTCCAGTGCGACCGGTGTGGTACTGGCTAATTTAAATAAGTCACGCAGGTGTGCTACCGGGCGTTGGTTCACGATAGCGCTGTACTGTTGATAATCTTCGTACTTACCTGAGCGCACGGCTTTTTGCAGCGTTTGTACTACATCCGGGTTATAGGCATGGTATTCGCCATCGTGTACGTACTTTAATAAACCGCCGTGGTTCAGTGGTTTGCGCTTTAACCAGGCGATGTTTGCCAGTTGCTGTACATCTTGCTCAAAATCGCTAAAACCGGCACCGCCCAAACGTGACGGAATGTCAGCAAAGCAAAGCTGCATAACGGCTTGATCAATGCCAACGGCTTCAAACAGATTAGAGCAGCGATAGCTGGCCACTGTTGAAATGCCCATTTTAGACATGATTTTATACAGGCCTTTGTTAATGCCTTTACGATAATTCAGTACCGCCTGGCGCGCAGTAAGGGTAATTACGCCTTTTTCTACCAGCTGCTCTACAGTTTCATACGCCATAAACGGATAAATACCGGTAGCGCCCAAACCAATTAATACTGCAAAGTGGTGTGAGTCGCGCGCAGAGGCGGTTTCAATAATAATGTTGGAGTCGCAGCGCAGCTGGGCATTCACCAGGGCGTGTTGCACCGCGCCAACCGCCATCGCCGCGGGGATAGGCAATTTGCCTTGTTCAATGCGCCGGTCGGTTAATATCACCAGCACCACATTGTTGTCGCGCACTGCAGTGATGACGTCGGCACATAATTGCTCTGTGGCTTGCTGCAGATTACGCACTGCCGGGTCGAAATTCAGCGAGAAAATCTGGTGTTTGTAGTATTTCTCATCAGCTTGTTTAAGCTGCTTTAAATCGGAATACATCATTACCGGCGATTCAAACTGAATACGGCGGGCATAGCCGGCGGTTTCTTTAAACACGTTATGTTCGCGGCCAATGCTGGTAGCCAACGACATTACATGGGACTCGCGCAGCGGATCGATAGGCGGGTTAGTTACCTGGGCAAACTGCTGACGGAAATAGTCAAATAGGGTACGCGGCTTGCGCGACAATACCGCCATCGGAGTATCATCGCCCATTGAACCGACAGCTTCCTGACCATCTTTGGCCAGCACAGTCATAACCTGATCAATTTCTTCATAGCTGTAGTTAAACAGCTTGTGGTAAACCAGCATGTCATCGTCTGAGAACACCCGTTTGCCAATCAGGTCAATTTCATATTTCTCATACGGCACCAGGCGCTGCACGTTAGCATTTAGCCAGTCGCGGTAGGTATGGCGGGCCATTAAATCGGCATCAATCTCATTAGAGCGCCAGATTTTGCCGCTAGTGGTATCCACTGCCAGCATTTCACCTGGGCCAACGCGGCCTTTTTCGACCACTTCATCCGGGGTGTAATCCCAAATTCCCACTTCAGAAGCCAGGGTGATCAGCTTATCGCGGGTAATAACAAAACGGGCAGGGCGCAGGCCGTTGCGGTCGAGGTTACAGGCCACGTGCTGACCGTTGGTCATCACGATACCCGCCGGGCCGTCCCAGGGTTCCATGTGCATGGAGTTAAATTCATAAAACGCTTTTAGGTTGTCGTCCATTACGCGGTTGCCCTGCCATGCTGGCGGCACTAACAAACGCATAGCACGAAATAAATCCATACCACCGGCCAGCAACAACTCGAGCATATTATCTAATGAACTGGAGTCGGAGCCGCTTTGACTAACAAAGGGTGCAGCATCGTGTAAGTCCGGTAACAGTGGCGAGGAAAACTTATACTGACGCGCACGCGCCCATTGCCGGTTACCGGTAATGGTATTAATTTCACCGTTATGGGCCAGGAAGCGGAACGGCTGGGCCAGTTGCCAGCGCGGCATAGTATTAGTAGAAAAACGCTGGTGAAACACGCAAATGGCGGTTTCCATGCGAATATCGGCTAAATCCAGATAATAGCGCGGCAAGTCAGCCGGCATCATCAGGCCTTTAAATACGGTAACTAATGACGAGAAGCTGGGAATATAAAAGTCTTTGTCGTCAGCCAGTTGTTTTTCAATGCGGCGGCGCACCATATACAGGCGCCGTTCTAAGTCATGATCGCCCCAACCGTGTGGCGCGTTAACAATAACCTGCTCGATGCCGGGCATAGAGCTTAATGCCAGCGGACCGAGCACACTGCTGTCAATCGGTACCTGGCGCCATGCCACCAGGGTCAGGGTTTCGCGGGCAATTTCCTGGGCGATAATTTTCTTTGCCAATGCCGCTTTCACAGGGTCCTGGCTGAGGAAAATCATGCCGACACCGTATTTCTTTGCCAGGTTCCAGCCGTTTTCTTCAGCGATTGCGCGGAAGAAACTGTCTGGTTTTTGCATTAATAAGCCACAACCATCCCCGGTTTTACCGTCAGCGGATATGCCACCACGATGCTGCATACGGTCCAGGCCGTTAATTGCTGTTCTGACGATCCGGTGGCTGGCAGCGCCTTCCAGATGTGCTATCAGACCAAAACCACAGTTTTCTCTGGCTTGGCTGTGCTGGTACAACGCCATGACTTACCTCCACACTTGTACTGGTAATAAAATATAAATTTATTATTTATGAATAATTATTCTTATTTTTGGTTTTTGTTGTAACTGAAAGAAAATAACGATAACTCTTTCAAAGGTCAATGCGTTGTAGTGTATTTGCTCTAAAAATGTTTAGCCATCTAAACGTTTGTGAAGTGACAGGTATACCGCTATTGCTGTGAAAATGCAAGCTGACTTTATGCTGAATTATTGGCTGAGTGTCGCAGAAAGTGAACTTTTAAAAATGAAAATTAATTACATGAATTGGCGCTATTTCCGCCAGTTATATCGGTGTGCGTAGCAAGGTAAGCCGCTTGGGTAGCGGTTTTTTCATCGTGATGCATGACTTATTCGCCATATTTATGCGCTGCGAAGCGTGACTGGAAGCAGCGCAGGCAGAGATAAAATCAATTAAACCATGCCAATGCTGATACGGCTAATTGGCAAAGAAGTCAATACAGGATAATCTATGCAGACTTAATTTTATGGTTGCTATCTGTAGCATAGGTAGTTAAACCCCTTTGCGCTAACGATAAGAAAGAGAACAATGAGATCACTCAGCCTTTGTATATCCGCTGCCTTAATGGCTTTTAACGCTTCAGCCGCTAATGTGAACGGTGATAAGAAGTTCCCTGACTATTCGATGGTGTTGATTGGCGGCGGTTTAAATATCTGTAGTTCCGTTAATACGCGCTCGTGTTCTGACGCTGACACTTTTACATCAGCGGCGAAATCTGCCGATGCGTTTCAGCTATTGGCAAATCATCTGACCAATATGGCAGACAGGGAATTTTGGGGTGACGAACGGGTTATAGAGCAGCAGCAAACTCTGGCGCTGTTGGAGTTCATACGCAGCCGCGTATCGGGCGAACAAATCAGTGAGCGCGAACTATTACGTTTGTGGCGCTCTGCGGAAATAGAAATTGATGGCATCTGGGTATCAGGCCGCGTTAATTATAATGCTTTGACTGACCGGGAGCGTAACTTCGTATTGGATCAGTTGCAAGTGATGGCGTCACGGGATACTGATGCCAAGCGCAATAATAAGGTGCGGCAGAAAGAATACGCCAACCTGATGAATACTAAAGATGAATTCAGCAAAGAGATATTTCGCAAAACGGTTGAGTTAGCGCAGCAGGTAGCCGGCCCACAACGCAAGCCCCGTGTGTTGGTTATCACCGCATCAGATCGCGACCCGTTCGCTGCAGTTGACTTATATACCAATGTATTTGAAGAAGCGGGTGCTCAGGTTAGCTGGTTACCGCTTAATGCGGCTTATCAGGCGGCACAGCAGCAAAGCATTAACGGCAAAGCATCTTGTGATCAGTTACCGCACTATTTGGCTGCCTATCATGGTACCTACCAACGTGGGCGGGTGTACCCTGATTTGATGCAGCAACTGGAAACTTTTTGTAAAGCCGGTAGTGACAGTGCGATAGAGCAGATCCGCCGTGCCGATGCTGTTTTTATCAGTGGTGGCGACCAAAGCCTGGCGCTGCAGGCATTCCGCCAGCAGGACGGTACGGCAACACCTGAACTGCAACAAATCGAATCAATGTTGTCAGCCGGTCAGCTGATCGTGGCGGGCACCAGCGCTGGCACCGCAGTAATGTCGGGTGGCAGTTATCATGGTCGAAAAACACCGATGATCACTAATGGCGACAGTTACAGCGCCATGCAGTTTGGTGCTTTTGATTTACCTGCGCCACTGCCAGGCTGCGACAAGGACCAAAGTTGTAGCAATGGTCTGGCAGAGAATCACCTGACCTTTTCCAGCCAGGGCGGCCTGGGTCTGTTTCCCTGGGGCGTGCTAGACACGCAATTTTCTGAACGTGGCCGTCAGGGCCGCTTGATCCGGTTGTTAAATGATACGCAAAGCCGCTTTGGTTTTGGTATTGATGAAAATACCGCGCTGCTGGTTGCAATTGGCCAGCAGGACAATGCACCTGAAGTAACAATGGAAGTGTTAGGGGCGGCTGGTGTTTATATCGTCGACAACGAAAAAACTCAAAGTGCTGGTGAAGGAGCCTCAAGCAGTATTACCCAAGTTAGTACACACTATCTTACACGGGAAGATAAGCTGGAAATTAAGGGCGGTATTTTACGTACCCGCTTTGCTGAATGGAAATTTGCGCCGAATAATAACCAGGCGCCAATGCTGAGTTCTGGTGAGATGTTTGAACGCGACAACTATAAACAGCTGGCACATTTGCTTTGTCTGACGCAAAGCCGGCAGGCAGATGGTAAGGCGGTCCGGGTAGGCCTGGGTCATACCATCACCTTGTATAAAGATTTGCAGTCTTATACCCGTCAGGGCGTATTCCGCCAACAGGATACTGATGTGCAGTATTGCTCATACCGTAATGTAATGCTGAATATAGAACCGGCTAGCTAACCAGTGCTGCGCGAGGTGGATACCTGATGCAAGGCCCCATTCATCCCCAGGTTAAAGCCTTCGCCAGATGGATCCGCGCGCGCGGCAAATTGAAGCTGGCGCTGTTGTGTCAGCTGTTGGTGATCTTGTCCGCCATCGTCATCAGTGCAGTATTTGGTATTGTCGCCAGCAATGTCATAGATTGGCATGTCGTTAAAGGTGCGGTTGTAATTAGCCTGACGCTGGGGCCTGTTTTCATCGCCTTTCTGTTTTATCTGGTACTACATCTGGATGCAGCTTTATGGTACCTGGAAGATTCTGCCCATCAGGAGCGTTTGCTAAATGAGGGGATGCAAGACAACATCCGACAGCTGAACTTTGAAATAGAAGAGCGGAAAAAGGCGTTTCAAGCCAAGCGCCGTGCCATTGATGAGCTGCGTAAAGAAATTGCTGAACGGAAAAAAGCGCAGATTGAGTTGGAAGAGCAAAGCCTGCTAATCCGTTCTATTGTCGATAGCTCACCGGATTTGTTTTATTATCGTGATGAAACCGGCCGCTTTGCCAGCTGCAATAAGATGTTTGAAATTATTATGGGTAAATCAGCGGCTGAGCTGATAGGCCACTATCCGGCCGAAATCTACGACGATGATAGTGCGCAGGCCGCAATTTTAACCGAATACGAAGTCGGTATGCAGCCGTCTGAAATGACGCTGGATGTTGAGTTTGTCAAAGAAGACGGTCAGGTATTGTGGTTTGAAATGCGCAAGGTACCGTTTTATGACCGCCATGGCCGGCATATAGGTTTACTGGGCTTTGGTCGTGATATTACCTCACGTAAGCTGGCAGAGCAGGCATTAGAGAAAGCCTATCAGGATAAGGGTAAGTTTATTGCTACCTTAAGCCATGAACTGCGCACACCACTCAATGGCATCGTGGGATTAAGCCGGCGGTTGCTGGAAAGTAAACTGACAAAGCAACAACATGGTTGGGCAAACACGATCTTCAGCAGCGCCGAGACATTGGGCAATATCTTCAACGACATAATAGATCTGGATAAAATAGACCGTCAGGATCTCGATATCGTGTATCAGACGGTGTCGCTGCGTCAGTTTATCAACGATATTGCTAACTTTGCAGAATTACTATGCCAGCAAAAAGGGCTGCAGTTTACCCTCAGCAGCGAAGGCGAACTGGATGTCTATTTGCAGCTCGATCCTACCCGTTTGCGCCAGGTACTGTGGAACCTGATTAGCAATGCGGTAAAGTTTACCGCTACAGGCCATGTGAGCTTGCTATGTCAGTTAGACCGTGACAGCCAGCGGTTGCACTTTGTGGTGCAAGACACCGGCATTGGCATTGCTGAGCAGGAGCAGGAACGTATTTTTGATATGTATTACAAATCAAATGACGGACGGCGGCTCAGTATTATGGGATCTGGTATCGGATTATCAGTTTCCCGCGCATTGGTGGAGGCGATGCAAGGCCACATTCGTGTCAGTAGTGTTGTCGGCGAAGGTAGTCAGTTCGCCGTTGTACTGCCCACACAACAGCTGGAGCAGGAAAAACAGCAGATTATTACCTGCCCTGAACTGACCATACTGCTAATTGAAGATGTACCATTGAATGCTGAGATTGCTATTGGTTTGCTCGAGCAGCGCGGTCATACAGTTGTGCATGCTGAAACCGGCGAAGATGCGATAGCGTTACTTGAAACTGAAGACGATATAGATTTAGTCCTGCTTGATATGCAGTTGCCGGATATGAGCGGCGAGCAAATCGCGCAGTACATCCGGCAGGAGCCACATCTGGCGGCCTTGCCAATTGTTGTGCTCAGTGCCAATGTGCGCAAAGCAGAGGAACTGTTGGCCGGGCTACATATTGATGACACGCTGGCTAAACCCATTAATACCGCCAGGCTTGATCTGATGCTGGCAAGGCTGTTTTCACCCAGTGCAGTTAAATTAATGCAGGTTAAAGACACCGCCACGACTGACGAGCAGCAAGTGCTGGATCAGGCAACGCTGAATGATTATATGCAAACGCTTGGCAAAGATGCGGTTAAGCGCAGTGCTCAGCTGTTCGCGCAATTATTACCCGGTTATATGAACCGGCTGATGGAGACCGCGATTCAGCGTCAGGAAAAAGACTTTCAGGAAGCTGCGCATAAATTAAAAGGCGCGGCTGCGTCTGTAGGGCTGCTTTGGGTGCAACAACAGGCTAAGAAACTGGAGCAGGGTACGGTAAACTGGCAGGGTTTAGAAGGGCAACTGGTAGATTTCCACCTAAAAACAGAGCAGCACCTGGCTGCTCTGTCTGAATATATCGAACAAACGTAACGCTTACTTTTCTAACTTACCGACAAAGCGATAACCTTCACCATGGATGGTGCTGATTAACTCAGGGCTGTCGATGTCAGACTCGAAATGCTTACGGATACGACGAATAGTTACATCCACGGTCCGGTCATTTGGCCGTAAATCACGCCCGGTCATATGACGAATTAACTGTTCGCGAGTAAAAATTTTGCCTGGTGTATCCAGCATCAACCGTAACGCACGGTACTCGCCCTTTGGCAGGCGACGGGCAACGCCCTTGGGTGAAGTCAGATTACGGCTGTTTTCATCCAACGTCCAACCATTGAACTTGACTACGCTCTTGTGCTCTTCGACAACAGGCTGAGCAACAGTGCGGTTTAACAGGTTACGGGCGCGAATAGTCAGTTCACGTGGGTTAAACGGCTTCGTCAGATAATCGTCGGCACCGATTTCTAAACCTAATATACGGTCGACTTCACTATCACGGCCGGTCAGGAAGATTAAACCAATATTTTCTTTCTGACGTAATTCACGCGCCAGAATTAAGCCATTTTTACCGGGCAGGTTAATATCCATGACGACCAGATTTACCTTGTTCTCAGTAAGCTTCTGATTCATTTCTTCGCCATTTATGGCTTCAATGACGTCATACCCTTCACCCTGAAACAAACTCACCAGATTTAAACGGGTTACTTCTTCGTCTTCAACGATAAGAATCACAGGTGTTTGCATTGAAATTAGACCTTATGTGAATAGTGTTAAATTTATAGCGAATTATGGTTTTATAGATGACGTGCAATTGTCAAATAATACGTGATTATAACCAGCAGTCGAATTGTTAACAAGTTTTTTGTTAACAATTAGAATGTGCTAATGTAATGGGGCCAGTAAAACTGTATTGAGTTAAGTGTAATACACTGTTTTATTATGTGTTTTTGCTAAGCACTAACGCAGGGAAATCGATTTGAATACGGATCCCTTGCCCGAGCGAGCTTTCGAGCTGAATTTTGCCATTTAATGCCTGGGTAACCAGGTTATATACCAGGTGTAATCCAAGGCCGCTGCCGCCTTCACCGCGTTTGGTGGTGACGAAGGGATCAAAGATGCGTCTCTTGATTGACTCCGGTACACCGGCGCCATTGTCGGTATACACTAGCTGGCAGTTGTTCTGTGCCACAACGACAGCAATGTTAATTTCCCCTTGTTCGATATTGTCGAACGCATGGATCAGGCTATTCATGATCAGGTTGATCAGAATTTGATTGATTGGCCCCGGTTTACTATCTAGCACCAATTCAGATGGGCAACTGACCACGACCTGATGTTGGGTTTTTTTCAGATTAGGCCGTAACGACAGCAAAACTTCGTTAATCAACTGCAGCATATTAAACTGCCGCCGGTTGTCGTTCGATTGATCTACGGCAACACGTTTGAAGCTGGAAATTAGACTGGCTGCCCGCTCCATATTTCGATAAATGATGCCCAGGTTTTCTTTACTTTCCGCCAGAAATTTGGCCAGTTGAGAAGAGGTGAGCTTCTTCTCATCATAGGCTTTTTGGATATCCGCCAGCTTGTCTTGTAATAGAGTAGAAGCGGTGACACCCAGCCCAATAGGTGTGTTTACTTCATGTGCGACGCCAGCCACCATCTGGCCCAGACTCGCCATTTTCTCTGTCTCTACTATCTGGTTTTGATATTGGTGTAACGTTGCTAGGGTGTTCAATAACTCTTGATTAGATGTTTTCAGTGCATCGGTGCGATGCGCTATTTTTTGCTCCAGACTTAATGTTAGTTGCCGATTCTCTTGCTCAGCTTGTTGTAACTTACTGATTTGCTGCTCAATTCTGTCCAGCATGGTGTTGAAGGCGCGTCCGAGCATATTGTATTCTTTGATTGGCGCTATCGGAGCCCGGATTTGATAATTTTTATCTTTTGACACTTTTTGTACAACATCCAACAAATTCTCAATTGGCGTTGTAAAGCGTTGCTGCAAGCGTGAACTAATAAAAAAAGCACTGCCAAGCGCCACTAGCGCTATCAGAATATCAAGCAGAATGCGGGTTTGCGTGTAGGCGCTAAGTTCGTCCTGGCTTGCGCGGACATAGGCATAACCTATAGTTTCGCTTTCGTTTACTATAGGCTTAGTCAGCTCGATATAATTGCTGCTGATATTAGGTGTGAGAAATTGCTGAACCCGGTCGAACTGGACAGGAAAGGGGCCCACTCCGTCACGGTTATAACTGGCAAAAAAGCTGAGTTCGGCAGTGTCCGGCTGCGTTTTATAGATATGAATATTGTGCAGCATATCGACGGCTTTGAATGAGTTAAGCCGATTGTCTTCAGTATCCGCATCGTCCTGCAAAATGCTGTTTTTGGCATTAAAGGCGATAATGCTGACGTAGCCTTCAAGTTGAGTAACCAGCTTCTGCCGTTGTAACTTTACATCCTGAATGGTTGAAATAATCATTGCAAGGCACAGTGTCAGGCTGCAGATAAGCATAATCACCCAGATTAGTGCACTTTTAATTGAAGTGGTTTTATCTATTGCAATCATTTAGTTATCTCAAACACTTTTAACGCCTGCTTAGCGGGAACAGCCTGCATTGATGTTATGCACATTAGCGGAAATTAGCAAACCTCGTTGGTAAATTTAGCAAAGCAGTTTATAGTTGAATCACTTGTTTGATAGGGGCCTGGTTATGAGCCTGTGGGAAAGTTACAAAACGAGTATTTTTCTCTGCCATCAGGCACTGAATTGCAATGTGGACTTCGCAATTATCAGTGCGCAAAACCCCGCTGGAACGACTGAACATCCCTACCTGAATTTACGCCGTGATAATGAACTGCAGGCATGCCTGAATCAGCAGCGCTTACCTTATAGATTAGTGATTGGTAGCGCACCCGATATGAGCTTTCAGGAAAAAAGCTGGATAGTGTTATGCGACAAAGCCCGTGCGATTAATTTAGCGCTGCGCTTTGAACAGAATGCAATTTATTGGGTAGAGCGCGGCGAGTTGTTTCTGGTTCCGGTGTTACTGCAGCAGCATGAAGAGAGTTTGGGAAGGTTTAGCGAACGTTTAGTACTGTTACCCGATTAACGGCAACGCTTACGCAAACTGTCAGGGGCTGCTACTGGCGTGGCCAAATAACAACAATACAACTAACAGTTTGCGCAGCGTAAATCCCTATTTGGCGTTGCTGGCGCGGTAAATCACAAACCCATTTGCTTTGGCTTTCACATTAACAGTTTTAAAGGACTGTTCGAGCACTTCCTGGTATTTCAGGTGCGCATTGGCAACGATTGTCAGGCTGCCATTGTTGCTAAGCCGTGCCGCGCTTTGGCTGATAAAAGCCTCGACAATACTGTAGTCAGTTTTAATGCCGGTATGAAATGGCGGGTTACTGACAATGCAGTCAAATTGCTTCGGCGTTGCCGGTAAACCATCAGCGGCGCTTACGGTGCCAACTAACTTGTTTGCTGTCAGCGTAAGCTCTGTGGCTTTAACGGCCAAACTGCTGATATCTGAACAGAACAACTCTATCGCGGGGTTTTTACGCTTTAGCATGGCACCAATAACACCACAGCCACAGGCAAAATCCAGTACTTTTCCTTTGCCGATATCCGGTAGGTTATCCAACAGTAAGGCGGTGCCGATATCCAGTTTCCCGTGGTTAAAAACGCCAGGATAGGAATGTACGGCTAGCTGCTCACCCGCCGCATTTACGGTAAAGCTAATGGCGGTCGGTGCCTTCAATTGCGCAAAATCACCGTGTAAAGAAAACCATAAGCAATGCTTAGCATTATCCAGTTTGTTGGCATTGAGCCCCAGCTTTTGCGCATGGCTGCTAAGACTTTTAATACCGCCCTTGTTGTCGCCGGTAACAAAAACATTCGTTGTGTCACTAATAGCGCTTTTTATCTGCGCCAGGGTAAACGCCAGTTGAACTTTGCTTTTTGGATAAAACAGCACCACGGTATCAAAGGATGCGTCAAATTGCGGGCTAACGTCGTGATACAGCGCTACTTCAGGTTGAGTCCAACATGCTGCAGCTGCTGCATCAGTGGTGTAGCAACTGAGCTGCAGTTGTGCTGACATATGCAGCAGCTCATTGGCCAGGCCATCAGCCAACGGCTCGACAACCAACACCCTACCTTTGAGATCGTTGATATTGCGTAATACCAGTTGACTGGCTGTTGCTAACATTTAACTTTCCTTTTTAAACATCAGATCCCAAACACCATGGCCAAGACGCTGACCGCGCTGTTCGAATTTGGTAAGTGGCCGATGCTCAGGCCTCTCTACATAAGTGCCATCCAACGATTGATTGCCAAAACCGTCAGCTGCTTGCATCACCTCAAGCATGTGCTCGGCATAGTTCTGCCAGTCAGTTGCCATATGAAACAGCCCGCCTGGTTTTAACTTACGGCGTAACAGCTGTACAAAGTCAGGTTGAACGATACGTCTTTTGTGGTGACGTTTTTTATGCCATGGATCAGGAAAAAACAGTTGAACAGTATCAAGACTGTTATCAGCAATAGTATGTTCCAGCACTTCCACCGCATCGTGTTCAAATACTTTTAAGTTTTTTACCTGCTGCGCAACCGCTTCTGACAAACATGCACCCACACCAGGCCGATGTACTTCAATGCCGATGAAGTTCTTATCGGGAGCCTGCTTCGCCATTTGTACTAACGATTTTCCCATGCCAAAACCAATTTCCAGTACCACCGGTTTGTCACTACCGAATACTGTGTTCAGCTGCAGTGGGGTTGGCTGATAGGTTAAACCGTAATCTGCCCAGTAAGTATCCAGTGCATGTTGCTGACCCTTTGTCAGCCTGCCTTCGCGCAGCACGAACGAGCGGATTTTCCGCATATAAGTATTTTCTTCAGCCGGTTCGCTGTGCTGCTCGGTACTGTTTGTCATTTGTTGCTCCGCATAGTCGTTTACGCTGCGCATTATCCTTGTATTACCGGCTTTGCTCAACCGTGATTATGGTTGGCAAGCTAAACCACTGTGCTTATACTGCGCGGAATCATCAGAATAGAGGCCATTAAGTTGCAGCAACAGGACGCAGTTTGGTTTTCAAATCAGTTAGTTAGCTGGTATCAACAGCATGGTCGTAAAACGCTGCCTTGGCAGCTAACGAAAACGCCATATAAAACCTGGCTCAGTGAAGTTATGCTGCAACAAACCCAGGTTGCTACTGTTATCCCGTATTTTGAACGTTTTATCAGCCATTTTCCTGATATACGCACCCTGGCCTCAGCAGATCTGGATGACGTGCTGCATTTATGGACCGGGCTTGGTTACTACGCACGGGCGCGCAATTTACATAAAGCAGCGCAGCTGATCGTAGCGGAGCATGGTGGCGAATTCCCTTTGCAGTTTGAGCAGGTGCTGGCGTTGCCTGGCGTCGGACGCTCTACTGCGGGCGCTATTTTATCGCTGACGCTGGGGCAGCACTATCCTATTCTGGATGGCAACTGCAAGCGAGTGCTGGCACGTTTCGCAGCTGTTAGCGGCTGGCCGGGTGAAAAAGCCGTAGAACGCCAACTGTGGCAGCTAGCTAAGCAGATAACACCAAAAGCTACTGTGGCAGAGTTTAACCAGGCCATGATGGATTTAGGGGCGACGTTATGCCGCCGTAGCAAACCAGACTGCGCCGCCTGCCCGTTAAAATTAAACTGCAAAGCGGCTTTAGCCGGTGAGCAAGCGTTATATCCAGGAAAGAAACCCAGCAAAGCCCTGCCGGAAAAACAGAGTTTCTGGTTGCTGCTGCAGCATGGCAATACCGTACAACTATTAAAACGGCCACCGGCCGGTTTGTGGGGTGGGTTATACGGCTTTATTGAATTCGTCAGCGCTGAGCAGCGCGGGCAATATATAGCCGAGCATGCATTAGAGATTGACTGTGTTGAAGAATTGCCGGGCTTTCGTCATACCTTTAGCCATTTTCATTTATGGATCCAGCCACAACGCGTAACATTGAAACGATTGCCAACGATGGTGCAGGAGCAATCGGCATCGACTTGGTTTACAATAGACGCCATACCTCAGGTTGGTTTGTCGGCACCGGCAAAACAACTGTTTCAGCAATTGCTAACTGCAGAACCAGAGCACAAAGGACAAAGACTATGAGCCGTACCGTATTTTGTGAATATTTAAACAAAGAGGCACCAGGGTTAGATTTTCAGCTGTACCCTGGCGATTTAGGCAAGAAAATCTTTAATTCGATTAGCAAAGAAGCTTTTGCACTGTGGCAGGCAAAACAGATCATGCTGATTAACGAAAAAAAATTAAATATGATGAATCCGGAGCACCGACAGTTTCTGGAAGCACAAATGGAAGCTTTCCTGTTCAAAGGAGAGGAAGTTGAAATTGAAGGCTATAAACCGGTGCAGAAGTAACATACGGTTGTAATGCTGCTGGCTATACGTCTGCGCCAACGCTATAATTCGGATTAGAAAAAATAATCATTAATGAGATGTCATGGCTCGCAGACTGCCTCCGCTAAATGCATTAAAAGCCTTTGAAACTGCCGCCCGCCACTTAAGTTTTACTAAAGCGGCAGAAGAGATGTATGTCACTCAAGCTGCGATTAGCCATCAGATAAAAGCACTGGAAGATCACCTGGGCCTTAAGCTGTTTATGCGCAAGAACCGTTCTTTGCTGTTAACGGAAGAAGGGCAGAGTTATTTTCTTGATATCAAAGAGATATTTTTACAACTGCACGAGTCAACCGAAAAACTGCTTGCGCGTGGCGCAAAAGGGTCTCTGACCGTAAGTTTACAGCCTAGTTTTGCAATTCAATGGTTGGTTCCGCGGCTTAATCAATTCAGTGAGCAGCATCCTGATATCGATGTGCGAATTAAAGCAGTGGATTTGGATGAAGGTTCGCTCACTGACGATGTCGATGTAGCAATATATTATGGCCGTGGTACCTGGCGAAACTTGCATGCAGATAAACTGCATACCGAATATCTGTTACCTGTGTGTTCACCTTTATTGCTAAATAGCCCGAAACCCTTGTCTGAACCAACTGATTTGCAACAACATAACCTGTTGCATGATGGCTCGCGCCGCGCATGGAAGGCTTGGTTTACTACGCAGGGTTTCAAGCATTTTAATGTTAACCAGGGTCCGATATTCAGCCACTCATCCATGGTGCTGCAGGCAGCAATACATGGGCAAGGTGTTGCTTTAGCTCACAATGTCCTGGCTCGCCCGGATATAAATTCAGGCCGTTTAATCGTGCCGTTTAATCATGTGTTGATTTCAAAGGACGCATACTATTTAGTTTGCCGCGAAAGCCAGACTGAACTGGGTAAAATAACCGCGTTCCGCCAGTGGATGGTTGCAATGGTAGAGGCTGAACAAGCCGTGTTTGCCGAGCAACAGTTTACCAATGCCGTTGCCCTTGACTGACATTATTGTCGACAAGCCTGCTTGTCCTAAAGCACGCATCTTGCTGGCGCATGGTGCAGGTGCTGCCAGTACAAGTTTATTTATGCAGCTGCTGGCAACGAAACTTGTCGCACTGGATATTGAAGTATGGCGTTTTAACTTCGGTTATATGCAACGATTTATCAATACCGGTAAGCGTAGCCTGCCTGAAAAATTACTGGTGTTACAGCAACAGTTTACCGAACAGATTGACAACGTGATGGCAGATTTACCGTTGTTTATCGCCGGTAAATCTATGGGCGGGCGGGTAGCGAGTATGCTGACGGAGCACAGTGGCGTCAGAGCCGTGTTTGCATTTGGCTACCCGTTTCACCCGCCAAAGAAGCCGTGTTGGCGCACTGAGCATTTTTCCAGCTTAAACTGTCCGTTGTTTATTGCTCAGGGCGAGCGGGATTTGTTTGGTAGCCGGGCTGAACTGAGTAATCAGGTCTGGTCTCAGGTAGAAATATGCTGGCTGACGGATGGTGATCATGATTTCAAACCCCGTGTAAGAAGCGGTCTGACGCAACAGCAGCTAATTACTCAGGCCGCGCAATTTTGCAGCAGGAAGATTGATGAAATACTTTTGGCAAGTTAGTAATAGCGCCACTGCGCTATACGGAGCCGCGGTAGTTGGCTTTTCTGCCGCTCTGATGCACCTGTGGCAGGACAGTTTAACCACAGATGGCGCAGCGCGGGCGATTTGCGCATTAGGGATAATGGCATTTCACGCCCTGGCTTTGTTGGCGGTTGGGCTGCAATACAGTGACGCCAAACTAACTAAGTTGGTTGCAATACTGTGGCACCTCGGTTTGAGCTGTTTTGTCTGGACCATACTGGCGGGTGTATTTAGCCTGCCGTTTTATTATTCACAGCTGGCGCCCATTGGTGGCCAGCTACTTATAGCAGCCTGGTTACTACTTGTAGTGTCTGCCTGGCGGCGGAGATAACATGAAGCAATTATTATTATACTGCCGGGCAGGGTTTGAAAAAGAATGCGCGGCAGAAATTCAACATAAAGCCGGCCTGCATGACGTGTTTGGTTATTGCAAACTCAGTAATGACAGTGCTTATGTTATTTTTGAGGCTTATGATGCTGACAGCCTGGCAGCATTTTATCGTGACTATCCGTTTGAGCAGTTTATTTTTATTCGCCAGTGGTGTTTGTTACAAGCGGAATTGTTGGAATTACCACCGGCAGATCGGATTGCACCTGTCATTGACGCGGTGTTGGCAGCAGAATTGACGGGCTGTGGCGAGATAAGAGTTGAGTATCCGGACACGAATGACGGTAAAACATTATCTACGCTGGCGCGAAAGTTAACAGTGCCGCTGCGCCAGTCGTTGCGACAAGCCGGCGTATTGTTACCAAAAGAACAAAAGCGGGCACCGGTACTGCATTTATTTCTATTGAGTGGCCAGCAGGGCTATGTCGGCCTGTCGTATGCAGAGAATAACAGCCCGCTGGACAATGGAATAATGCGGCTTAAGTTTCCCAATGAAGCACCCAGTCGCAGTACCCTCAAACTGGAAGAAGCCTTTATTCAGTTTATTCCCAAATCTGAGTGGGACAAACGGCTCAGTGGCGGCCTGAATGCGGTAGATTTAGGTGCCTGCCCAGGCGGCTGGACCTACCAGCTGGTAAAACGCAGTATGATGGTTACTGCCATCGACAATGGACCTATGGCTGAGTCATTAATGGAAACAGGCCAGGTCAGGCATTTAATGGTGGATGGCTTTAAGTTTGAGCCGCAAAAGAAAAATAATTACTGGCTGGTATGCGACATGATTGAGCAGCCGCAGCGTGTGGCTGAGCGCATGGGCGATTGGCTGATAAATGGCTGGTGCCAGGAGGCGATGTTTAATTTAAAGTTGCCGATGAAAAAACGCTACGAAACTGTAACGGAAATTTTGACTCAGCTTGAGCAACGCCTGACTGAGGCCGGCATAAAGTTCCGCTTACAAGTTAAGCACCTGTACCATGACCGTGAAGAAGTGACCGTGCACGTGCAAAACCTGGTGCTAAAATTCTGACTTCATTTGCTTAGCTCAGCGCTGATTACTTAGCGCTGAGTTCAAGCCTAACCCAAACGAGCCGGTGATCTGAGCTGGCACCGCGGGAACCCACTAGAGGGTAGTGGGGATCGGCTTTTTGCGGCCAGAACACCCCACTTTGTTTAATAATAAAACCAGTTTTAGATGGCAGTACATAATCAGCCCGCATGCGCCAGTCTGCGGTATGAAAAGCGGCATGAGGGTTATTCGGGGTATGCTCAGCAGCGCCTTTGCTTTGCGGGGGCAAGCTGTTGTTAACACGAGGGTGTAAATACAGTGAGCGAATTGCTGCATGCAGTGCGTCGCCTTCAGCGTCGACAGATGCATTCTGATCGCCTAACAACACAAAACGAGCTTTTTCGTTTAATCCGCCGGTTTTGCCTTTATCATCATAGATATAGCCGGCTTTATCGTAAGTTAAATAATCCACCCAAAAGCGAATTTCGTCGTGGTTGCGAATACCATTGCGATTTTCCGGGCCGTCAAACACCGGCGGGGTTGGATGGCTGGCCAGCACATGCACTGTTGAACCATTGATATTTAGCGGAATATCCCAGTGGCTTTTCGACGACAGCGGAAACTCCTGCCATGCTGCCTGACTATACCAGGCACTGCCGTCAGCTTTTTGGGTTGGCATAAAGCCGGGCATATCTTTCCACTTAAAGTGCTGAAACGTTCGAATATTCGCACTATCAATGGGGTATTTAGATAACAGCACCATGCCATACTGGCCGGGGTAAAAGCCGAATCCCCATGCATCAGCACCAGTGCCACTGGCATGGCCATCATTGTCTAGATCATAGGGGCTGGGTTGGCCGGTATTAACGGTACTGTAGTAGAAATAAGGATAATCAATGGCCGGTGAGCTGCCCTGGGGTTTATTCAGGTAATGTTTGATGAACGCCTTGATGCCTTGCTCATTGTCGGCGATATAGTCAAATTCATTTAACAGCAATACGTCAGGCCGGGTTAGCTGAATAATATGGGCAATATTACGAATTTGCGGCTGCGCATCAGATTTAAGCAATCCGGCCAGCACGGTAGCATCACCTTTGGCCCCTTTAGGTAAATAGTTTTGCGCTTCCATGCTGACATTGAACGTGGCGAACGTTACTTCAGTGGCACTCATAGTGAATGATGCTCCAAGACTGGCAAAGGCGGCAAAAATAACTGTTGGGAAAAGTAATTTCATCTAACGCGGCAATTAATTTGAACAGGTACGTAGCATAAAGTGCTCGGCGTACAAACACCAGCATCGAACCTAAAATGCAGCTAAAGTCGTTTTTTAACCGAATTTGAGTCACATAGTGCGCAATCTGGATCAGCTATGTTACACTTGTATGGCAATCGCCTATGACAATGAGAGGAGCAAAAAGTTCCCACAAATCGAATTGGCGTAAGAAAAATGTAATATGGTTTCGATACCATTATCTCCCTAATTGAACGCAGTAACTGTATTCAAACGGATTTAGATAAATACCTACAACTACCAGGTGAAAAACGATATGAAAATAAAAAGTCTAGCTCTTGCGGTCACGCTCGCTCTTGGCGTCAGCAATATCGCTCTTGCGCAAGAAACCTCATCAGCTGTTCGTGGTGTCGTTACTACAGAAGCAGGTTCAACGGTTTCTAATGCAACGGTTAAAGTAACTGACAAGCGTAATGGTACCGTCAGAACCGTAACGACCAATGACACCGGTTCATTCTCTGCTCGCGGTCTGCAAGTAGGCGGCCCTTACATGTTAACCGTTGTCGGTCCAGAAGGGCGTACCGAAACGATTGACAATGTTTTTCTAACTTTAGGTGACACGCAAAACATTAATGTCACTATTCAACAGCCAAATGTTGAGCGTATTGTTGTAACTGGTGCGGCAATAAGTAATTCTGCTTATGGCAGCAAGAGCCCGGTAGCTAACTTTAATTTATCTGACCTGCAGAGTATTCCATCAATCAACCGTGATTTATCAGATGTGGTTGCTGCAGACCCGCGTATTTATATCGACGCTGGCTTTTCTCGCGGTATCCAGTGTAATGGTGCCAACCCGCGCTTCAACAGCCTTACTGTTGATG
>JBFKFH010000030.1:0-19777 GCA_041618685.1 Rheinheimera sp. | reverse complement strand
CAGCCAGGGGCTTGATGTAGTCGTTTTTGATAAAGGCCGCAGTGCAGGCGGGCGCATGAGTAGCAAACGCACAGCTGACGGCTATCTGGATTTTGGGGCCCAGTATTTCACCGCACGGTCTCAGGCGTTCCAATATCAGTGTCAGCAGTGGCTGGCGCAGGGCGCCATTAGCGCCTGGACCAGCCAGCTTGCGGTATACAGCAATAACATGTTGCAGGCCTCACCGGATAACATCACCAGGTATATTGGCCAGCCTTCAATGCACATGCCTGTGCAGCAACTCTTGCAGCGTATTAAAACCGTGTTGAACTGCTGTGTCGATAGTATCAACTTTGATGGCAAGCGCTGGCAGCTGTATTGCCAGCAACAACAACTGGGTAGCTTTAGCCAGCTTATCTTCGCAGTGCCCCAGCAACAGGCTGCCACACTGCTGGCCTCATTTTCACCCCTCGCACCTAAGCTGCAGGCAGTATTTGCTACGCCGGCGTTATCGCCATGTTGGGCGGCTGATATTCAGCTGAGTAACACCGTTTCATTGCCCTATGATGGCATTTTTGTCAAAACAACGATGCCAGTGACCTGGCTAGCGCGACAAGCAAGTAAGCCTAGGCGCGCGCAAGCAGCACATTGGCTGGTGCACTTCTCATCCGTATTCAGTCAGGCACAGCTAGATGTTGAATCGCAACACCTAGTCAGCGTCGCGGTAGAGGCACTGGAACAGGTACTTTCACAAAAACTAAGCGTTTTGGCAGCACGTTGTCATCGCTGGCGCTATGCTCAGCAAGCACCGGATTATCCGCAGTATGGCTTTTTCTATCAGCCTGATCTGGCGCTTGGGCTGTGTGGCGACTGGTTAAACGGTGGCCGGGTAGAGAATGCCTGGTTAAGTGGACACGATTTAGCACAGGCGATAAGCGGATGATACAGTCAGTGCTGGTCATCGGAGGCAGCAGTGGCATCGGACTGGCACTGGCTCAATATTATGCTGCAAAATCTGCGAAAATCAGCATCATTAGCCGTCAGCCAGCGAGCGAAGAAAACGCGTGGCACTGGTTTGAAGACAGTCTGCAAAGCGATGAGCACAGTGCGCAGGTCGTACAGCAGGCGCTAGTGCAGCAGCCGGAGCTGATTTTCATCTGTAATGGTGTCTTGCATGATGATAACGCGATGCCGGAAAAAACCATTCGTCAGCTTGATAATGAGATTATGATGAGGCGTTTTTACACTAACGTTGCCGTTCCTGCGCGATATTTGCAATTATTGTTGCCTTACCTGAACAAAAAAACCGCTGTGAAGGTTGTCGTGCTCAGCGCAAAGGTTGGCAGTATTGCCGATAACGCGTTGGGAGGTTGGTATAGCTATCGCATCAGTAAAGCTGCACTGAATATGCTGGTAAAAAATGTCAGTATAGAGGTGAGACGATTAAACGCCTCGGCCACTATCATCAGCGTACACCCTGGCACGACTGACACATTATTGTCAGCGCCATTTCAAACTAATCTGCCAGACGGGCAGCTGCAAACTGCGGGCAGTACCGCAATACGTTTGGCGCAGGTAGTGCAAGCCGCCCAGCCTGAACAAAGTGGCGCGCTATTTAATTGGGATGGCAGCATTCTGCCGTTCTAACGAAAAAAAGCGCCACTGGCGCTTTTTTTATTCCGATTTGTTAACCCGGGTGCACCTCATCTGCGGCGTGTTCATCAGGCGCATCCTGCTGCAGCTTTTGTAGCTTTTGCTCCAGCCGTTTTGGTGAGCCGGTATTACGTGCAATAGCCATGTAGGTGACAGGTACTACGTAAATGGTCATTAAGGTGGCCAATGCGACACCGGAAAAAATCACCATACCTATTACCATCCGGCTTTCCGAACCCGGTCCACTGGCGACAATTAACGGAATACTGCTCATTGCTGTGGTAAATGCTGTCATCACAATAGGCCGCAAGCGTTGGGTTGCCGCCTGTTGTATGGCTTGGGTAAATTCGATACCCGCATCTCGTAGCTGGTTAGCAAACTCCACAATCAGAATGCCGTTTTTGGCGACCAGGCCAATCAACATGACTAAACCAATCTGGCTATAGATATTCAAGGTCATGCCACTAAAATACAAGCCGGATAACGCACCAACCAGGCCAAGTGGCACCGTGATCAGAATAACCAACGGATGGATAAAACTTTCAAACTGTGCAGCCAGCACCAGGTAGGTAATAAGCAGCGCCAGAATGAATACCATCAGGGTTGAACTTCCGCTTTCCTGAAACAACAGCGACTCGCCTTTGTAATCGATGCCAACGGTGTCCTGAATTTCTGTAGCGACTATATTCTCCAGATACTCCAGTGCTTCACCCAAACTGTATCCTGGCGCCATACTGGCCGTCAGCGTAATACTACGCATGCGATTGTAACGGTTCAGGCTTGATGACGTCGCTTCTTCACGCAGCGTGACCAGGTTATCCAGTGGGATAAGCTGGCCTGAGGTGTCTGAGCGCAGGTACACATTGGTAATGCTGCCCGGTGCTGTAAAGTCGTCGTCCTTACCTTCAATAATTACGTCGTACTCTTTGCCACGGTCTAAAAAGGTGGTAACCCGACGTCCGCCCAGCATCGCTTCAAGTGAACGGCCAATAGCACCCACAGAAATACCCAAATCACCGGCGCGTTCTGTATCAATTTCTACTAACAGCTGCGGTACCGTTTCTTTATAGTCATGATCTAACATCAGAATATTTGGATTTTCTGCTGCCTTTTCGATAACAATATCACGCCAGCGCGCCAGCTCTTCATAGGTGTTACCCTGCAGCACAAACTGAATGGGCCGGCCACCGCCGCCACCACCACCTAGCCCACTGCGCATAAATGTAAAGGCGCGCACATCAGGAATTTGATTCAGCTTTTGCCCAACTTCGCCCATCAGCTCTGCAGTGCGTCGTTTACCGTTGTGCCAGTTTTCAGTACCGACTATAGCGACGCCGCCGCTGTTGCCCCAACCGGGTACCCGCACCAGCAGACGGTTCAGCTCGCCTTGCTGGTAATAGGGCATCAGTACATCTTCAATCAGACGCATATTGCGGCTGTTGCTGGCGTAACTGGCACCTTCAGCCGGACTCATCATGACAAAAAAGGTACCCCGATCTTCGCTTGGCGCCAATTCACTGGGTAGCAGTTTAATCAACATATAACTGGCAGTAAAACACAGGGCAATGACGATCATTACCGGCCAGCGGGTAGCACACACCACTACCAACTGGCGGCTGTATGCTGTTTCCACTTTATGAAAAGCAGCATGTAGCCACAGGCCAAATTTACTTTCCCGTTTCTGATGTGTCAGTAACTTGCTGCATAACATCGGTGATAACGTCAGCGCGGTGACGCTGGAAAAAGCAACTGCGGCGGCAATTGCCAACGCAAATTCGGTAAACAGCTTACCCAGTTGCCCTTGCATAAATACCAGTGGTACAAACACCGATATCAACACCAATGTGGTCGCCACAACTGCAAAACCGACTTCACGTGCACCGCGATATGAGGCCAGCAGCGGATGCTCACCCTGTTCAATACGGCGATAGATATTTTCCAGCACGACGATAGAATCATCTACTACCAGGCCAATAGCGAGCACCATGGCCAGCAAGGTTAGTAAGTTGATGGAAAAATCCAGTGCAAACAGCACTGTAACAGCGGCAACCAGGGCAACCGGTACCGTTACTGCGGGTATAAAGGTGGCGCGTATATTACCAAGAAACATAAAAATGACGATAATCACCAGCACCATTGCGATGCCCAGGGTGTTGTACACTTCTTTAATTGATTCTGCGATAAACAGCGATGAATCGTAACCCGGCTCAATAGTGGTGCCCTGTGGTAAGGTTTCTTTCACCCGTTCCATTTCGGCCCGTGCAGCCCGAACAACCTCCAGTGTATTGGCCTTGGATTGTTTAATGATGCCAATGCCAAGCAAGTTTTTGCCATCACCGCGAAACTCGCTTTCCTCATTTTCTGCTGTAAGTAATACATCGGCGACTTCACCCAAGCGGACTAGATAGTTGTTTTTACCGCGCTTGATAACCAGGCGGCGAAAGTCCTGCTGCGTTTTATAACTGCGCACGACCCGTACGGTAAAATCGCGATCAGTCGATTTGATATTACCAGCTGGTAATTCAACGTTTTCGGCCCGCAACACATTTTCAATGTCTTGCACCGTCACGCCGCGCGATGCCATAGCATCTCGGTCGAGCCATATCCGCATCGCATAGTCACGTGCGCCGCCCAGTTGCAAACGGGCTACCCCATCGACCACTGAAAACCGTTCGACAATGTAGCGGTCGGCGTAATCGGTTAGCTCCAGTGAGGTCATGGTTTCACTGTTTAATACGAACCAGGCAATAGTATCTTCGTCATCGCTGGCTTTGGAGACTTCCGGCGGATCTGCTTGATCTGGCAGGTTGTTCAAAGCGCGTGAGACGCGGTCGCGCACGTCATTGGCGGCAGAGTCTATGTCGCGCTCAACGTTGAATTCTATAGAGATATTAGAGCGACCATTACGGCTGGTAGAGTTAATATTCTTAATGCCTTCTACGCCACTGATCCGGTCTTCCAGCAATTGCGTTATTTTCGATTCGACAATTTCTGCGGAGGCTCCGGGATAGCTGGTGCTGATACTGACAATCGGCGTATCAATGTCCGGGTATTCCCGCAACGGCAGCATGCTAAAACAAACAATGCCGAATACAACGAGTAATAAGTTAACAACAGTAGCAAAAACCGGCCGTTTAACAGAGGTATCAGATAACCACATCGTTAACCTCCAACACGATTAATGCTGATACCAGAGCGTAGCTTTTGAGTGCCCTCGACTACCACTTCATCACCTTCTTTCAGGCCGGACACAATTTCTACCCAACCTGGGATACGTTGGCCGAGTGTCACTTCAGTTTGATGTACCTTATTTTCTGCATCGACGGTATAAACAAACTGCTTTTGCTGCTGAGGCACCAGTGCCTTTTCCGATATCTGTAATGCCTGACGGTTGTCCAGTTCCAGCTTCACATTCAGCAACATACCCGGACGCAAGCGTAAATCCTGATTTGGAATAGCACCATGTACAGTGACGGTGCGGGTAACAGGGTCAAGCCGGGTATCGACCGCACTTACCTTGCCATTGAACAGCGTTGCGCCGTAGGCGGCATTGGTCACAGTAAGCGGCATACCAAGCTGGATGTCGGCTAAATAATGTTCGGCTACGCTAAAAGCTACCCGCAAGGTGTGCAAGTCATCCAGTGTGGTAATGACGGTGCCACTACTGATATAGGCGCCCTGGCTTACCTGACGTAGCCCCAGATAACCGTCAAACGGAGCGGTGATGGTCATTTCAGCCAGCTGGGCTTTGGCAATGTCTAATTGTGCCAGGGTGGTGTTAACCTTGGTTTGTTGTTCATCCAGCATTGATTGCGCCGTAGCCTGCGTTGTTGCCAGGTTTTTCAATCGGGCCAGCTGACGTTTTTGTTCATCAAGAATGCCTTCAATCTCAGTGACCCTGGCACGCTCTTCTACGTCATGTAACCGGGCGATAACCTCATTTTTCTTAACCAGCTTACCTTCGCGAATGTTGAGCTCGGTAATAAAATCACTGGTAGGAGAAATCAACGCAATCGAGTTATTCGCAATGCCGGTCCCTAACGAACTGATGCTACGGACCATGGCTTTGGTTTCTACTTTGGCTGTGCTTACCGCAACGCTAACTGCCTTACGCTGCGAGCCATTGTGTTGATTTGGCATCCAATACAAATAACCAACAAACACCAGTAGAGCGATGAGAATCACCCAAATTAATTTTGAATGTAATTTTGCCACAGTAACCCCGTGTAACAGCTAATAAATAGTTCTGCCTTATTGTATGGAAGAAACGCTGATATAGATTTCCTGTTATCGCAATCATGGCGGCGTTGGTCGATTCAACGACGTTTTCTGTCTGCCAACGCATATGAGTGGCAGGTGAAAATGCTGAACAAAAGTACAAAGCGTGCCATCATAAGGGCATGTAAAAGTAATGAGTATAGCGCAATGACGCCTGTCAACATTCAGGGGGCTGCCAGTCGCGGTGGTGCAGTCATCTTACTGAGCAGCGCTGCGGTTTTGGTTGTATTGCTGTTGGCTTTGCTTTGGATTAAGCAGCTGCAAATCTGGCACGCACTGGCATTGGTAGGTGCCGGTCTGGGTATTTTTACCGGTTGGGCGAAGCTGGCTGAGCCTAAGTATTTTTTACAGTATGATGAGAACGGAGTACTGTATCAGCATAGGCATGGCAGTTGGTTATTATCTTGGCAAAGTTTTTCGTATAGTGGCGTGCCGCAATACAATCAACAATCGCTGGGATATATTGGGTTTAAAGTAACCAACTACGACCGGTTCCTTCAGCATTTGCCGTTACGGTTGGCAGTGCGTATTATGACCGAACAACGTACTTTGTATCTTGAAGCAGTGCGCCGGGGCTGTGCTGGTGGCCAGTGTGTTAGTGAACTGCTGGCTGAGGCGGGGCATTTTAGCACCGGCACACAGCAATATAGCGGAATTAAGGCAGCGTTCGCTCAGCGTATGCAGCGCTTAGCCGCAGAGACAGGATTCGAGATCTTTGTTCCGGTAAACCTGGACGAAACTGAAGCGCGGCAGTTGTGCCAGCAAATCAATCGGGCCAGATTACAATTGATACAAAATACAGTCACCTAGACACTCCCGACTGTCTGTATCATAATATTGGCATTATTACATGTTGCGCAGGGTAGTAAATGAATAATTACGAAAAAGCTTTTTTGGTCAGCGGTCGTAACACCTTGATCCATAAAAATAAAAAACTGGATCTAATTGTTGTGAACGACGATGATGATCCGAATATTGTTGTGACCCGTCACGGCGTCAAGCTGTTCTCAGAAGCCGTGCCAGCAAATCGGGCTGAGGCAAAAGATCGGTATATGGAAGTTGTTGATATTTCCAGTTCAGAAGTTTTTGGCGAAGTGAAAACGCTGCTGTTTATTCAGGCAATCAATAACAAAGAATACAAAGTCGATTACAGCAAAAAAGGCACGGACTTATTTATCCGTATTCACCAGGAAAATTATATTTAGTTTTATGGTATCAAATGGCCCTGAACCCACTTACAGGGCTTGCCTTTGGGCCGGTTATTTGTTTCAGTAGCTTAGCGTACCATGCAGTAACCAAAAAATGTGAAGCCCTATGCAATTTACCGAGCACAACAGTAGTATAAAAATAACCGTGCCTGTAACACTTGACGTGATTACCGCCAATGACGTCAATATACAGCTGCAAGCTGCAGGTTTCGGCCGCTGTTTGGTTATTCAGGACCAAATTACCAATCTGTTGGTGGAATACCAGCAAATCCAGCAAAAAATAAAAGAAAAACTGCAAGAGCCCGGCACGCCGCTGACTTATCGTATTGCGGAAAAACGCGACGCTGAGCTGAATTTCGAAATAGCCGAAGATACTATGTCTGCCGCAGCAATTATCACAGCAGCTTGGGGCGGCGCTCCCGTGTCTGCGAATGCGTTGGTTAAAGCTGCTCAGGAAGCCGGTATCGTCTTCGGTTTTAGTAAAGACCATATAATTAAGCTCGTTAGCCATGCCAGTAAAGCTGAGCCAGGTAGCAAGGTGAAACTGGTTATCGCCCGCGGCCGGGCAGTTGTGCACGGTGAAAACTCACGCTTTGAACCCTTGATCCCTGAGATGCAAAGCCGGCGCAATAAGCCCCTGGTGCAATCGGAAGAGAAAGCCGACTTGCGGGATTTCGGAGTTATCCCCGCCGTTCGTGCCGGAGATATGCTGATGCGGCGTCATCCACCTACGGCGGGCGTAGATGGTATGCTGGTGAACGGCAGTGCTATTCCGGCTACACCAGGTCAATTAATAGAATGGCAAGTTGCTGACGGTAGTGAGCTATCAGCAACAGATGATAATTTGCTGTTGGCAGCCCGGGACGGTTTACCGCGGGTGGTTGAAAACGGTGCGACGGTAGATGAAGTATTTAGTGTAAAAAATGTCGACCTGGCAACCGGACACATTATTTTTAAAGGCTCAGTGGTCGTAAACGGTGATGTAACCGAAGGTATGAAGGTTATTGCCGGCGGTAACGTCTTTGTCAAAGGCTTTGTTGAGGGCACGCTGATTGAAGCCGGTGGTGATATTAAAATCGGTGGTTCCATCATAGGCCATCAGATCGCTACTGCGGAAAAAGACAGTGAATACAGCACCGAGCTCAAAGCAAAAGGTGATATTCAATGCAATATCGCTCAATACGCCCGGTTAAGCAGTGACGGCAATGTCTATGTTAACAAGCAGATGATGCATTGCGCAGTTTCGGCCGCTAAGGTGTACGCCGGGCCTGAAGACAATCCGAATGGTAAACTGATTGGCGGCTATTTTTATCTGGATCACGGAGTTTATACCGGCAATCTGGGCGCCCCGTCGAGCAGCAATATACTCATTAGTTTAAATCGTCAGGTCGACCCTATCGCAGAAAAACAGGACATTTTACGCACCAGTATTACTGCTGCAAAAAAAGAGATGCAAGATATCCGTGAACAGCTGGAAAAGCTGAAGAAAATAGAAGGTAATGCGCAGATTGAGTTGCGTAAGCAGGAATTGCAGCAGGAATTCGAAGATCATAGGAACGTGGCACTGGCACTGATAGAGGACGTTAAACAATTAGAGACGCAACGTCGGGAAAAACTGGACGCTGCTTTGATTGTCGTGCGTCAGCAGTTGTTTTCAGCGGTTGAAGTACATTTTGGTAAAGAGCAGATCCGCAGCCGTCGTGAGTATGGTCCGTCCAAAATATTACTGGTTGACGGCAGTCCGGCCATCGAACCGTTTTTCTGACGCAATTTTCGATTACTTACCGTGTTACTGCGGCATAAGGTAAAGCTTTTGCTTTGTTTGCAGCGTAAACTGCACTCTTTGATCCGGTCAGGAATTGGCGTTTGAAACTCTACTCAATACTGATAGCAATATTATTCAATAGTTCGCTGCTGTTCGCCGCAGAATGTAACATGGCGTTTGCACACGGTATTCTAATTGCACCGGATCATATTCGCATTCTGCAAAATAATCGGACCCATGTGCAAATAAACGGGGATAAACAACTGTTTATTCGCGGAGAATGGGTGATGCTGCAGCAAGATGATGTGGTTTTGCTGCAACGGTACGCCCATGATTTACGCAAGTTTGTTCCTGAAATAGTTAGTATTGCCGTGGATGGTGTAGAACTCGGACTGTCCAGTATTGAAGCCATGTTTACCGGTGTGGGTAGCAGCTCTCAACAGGCAGAATGGCGCGAGCTGGTGCGTGAAACGACGTTTCAATGGATGTCGCGCTTTGTCCGGACCAATGAACACTTCTACCTGGCCCCCCAGAGTCTGAATGAATTAGATTACTTTTTACACGGTGAATTAAAGCCGCAGTTGGATAGTCTGGCGCGCCACACTGTAGGCGCAGTGTGGGGCGCGCTTCGGGATGCACTGCGGCATTCTGACAGTAACTTTGAGCGCAGCGACAACCAGCAAGAGTGGCAGTCGGTTGGTTACCTGGTAGATAAAATTAATATCGGACTGGATGCCAAAGCCATTGAGCTTGAAGAGAAGTCAGCACTATTTTGCCAGCGCATGCAGGCGCTGGATGAAATAGAACAGCAGCTGCAGCAGCGTTTGCCAGCGTTAAATGACTACGATGTCGTCGTGCAAAAAGACTAAACCGGCAACGGCGCCTCGATAGTATCAGACGACGCCGTATTCCTCTCCCAGTACCGGTGGCATGGCGTTATCCACTTCATCGTTAATGGCATCCAGCGTTTTTTCTGCTTCATCCAGCGAGCTGACTTCGGCAATATGGAACAGTGCCTCGCCTTCATTTACCAACGGCAGGTTGTTGCGGCCAATCACTATACCGGCAAAACTGGCATGTACAGCCACTTCAAAGTCAGAATAGGGCGAGTAAATATGCGCCAGAATATCGCCGGGTTTAACGGTTTGTCCCAGCCCGACATAATAGCGCGCTATACCGTCATGCTCAGCCCGTACCCAACTGCTTTTCTTGGAAAACAAGGACTGCGTAGTCGGACGTTTGCGTTGCGCGCGCAACATACCCAAATCCGTCATCACATTTAAAATACCGCGCACGCCAACATTCAGTGACTGCTCATCAAAGCGCAGCGCTTCGCCAGCTTCATACAGCAGAATGGGAATACCCAGATTGTTAGCGGTACCACGCATAGTGCCGTCACGGCTGGCCGCTTTAATAATGATGGGGGCGTTAAACACTTCTGCCATACGCAGCGCGACTTTATCTTTAGCGCTGGCCCGCACTTGCGGCAGATTAGAGCGATGAATTGCACCGGTGTGCAAATCAATAGCATGGGTGCATTTACGCAGAAACTGTTCGGTAAACTGGCAGGCCATCCGGCTTCCCAGTGAGCCTTTTTCACTGCCCGGAAAACAGCGGTTTAGGTCTCGCCTGTCAGGTAAATAACGTGATTGCTGCACAAAACCGTATGTATTTACGATAGGAACCACAACCAAGGTACCTTTTAACTGGCTTAATCTGGGTACCTTCAGCAGCCGGCGGCATATTTCCACGCCATTTATTTCATCGCCGTGCAGGGCTGCCGTTACCAGCAACACTGGCCCGCTTTTCCGGCCGTGTAAGACATGGGCACCAATGTTTAGTTCGGTATGGGTATACAACTTACCAAAAGGAATATCGACAACCGCACGGCTGCCAGGTGGAATACTGCTGTTGCCGAGCACAAACGGCGCTCTGATAGTAGGTTGCATTAACCGGTTCCCTTGGTATTTAGCTTACGTTTTGTTTTATCCGCGGCGACTTTCTGCTCCAAAAAGGCAATTATTTCATCCGCAATGTTCTTATCGGTAGCTGCCTCAATGCCTTCGAGCCCGGGGGAGCTGTTTACTTCCATCACGACAGGGCCGTGATTAGAGCGTAATAAATCGACACCAGCAACATTTAACCCCATAGTCTTGGCGGCGCGAAGGGCGGTACTGCGTTCTTCTTTTGTTAGCCGTACTGTCGAGGCGGTGCCGCCGCGGTGCAGGTTAGAACGAAACTCGCCGGCTTTTGCCTGGCGTTTCATTGCCGCAACAACTTTATTGCCTATGACAAAACAGCGAATATCAGCGCCATTGGCTTCGCGAATATACTCCTGTACCAGGATATTGGCATTTAGCCCCATAAAGGCTTCAATTACACTTTCTGCTGCCGTCCGGGTTTCTGCCAGCACCACACCGATGCCCTGAGTGCCTTCAAGTAGCTTGATTACCAGTGGCGCACCACCGACCATATCAATCAGATCGGGAATATCGCCCGGCTTGTCGGCAAAGCCGGTAACAGGTAAGCCAATGCCTTGCCGTGCCATTAATTGCAAACTGCGCAGTTTGTCGCGTGCCCGGGTGATTGCTACCGATTCGTTTAAGCTATATACGCCCATCATTTCAAACTGTCGCAGTACAGCAGTACCGTAAAACGTAATAGAAGCCCCAATGCGCGGTATCACGGCATCAAAGCCCTCCAGTGCTTCACCTTTGTGGTGAATGGAAGACTTTATCCGGTTAACATTAATGTAGCAGGTGAGCGGGTCGAGCACCTGTACCTGGTGGCCGCGCTCAGTAGCGGCTTCTATCAGACGTTTGGTGGAATACAGTTCTGCGTTGCGCGATAAAATCGCAATTTTCATGCGCTCTCCGATAAGCGATAAGTTTCGTGGCTATTGTAAAAGTGTGGGCGACAACTGGCAGCAACTATACTGCTGCCCGTATGAAATAATTGAATTGCTTTTTCAGTTCATTAAGAATAAAGAGCCTAAACCGAGAAACGAGAAAAAGCCAATCACGTCGGTTACCGTGGTCAGGATCACGGACCCTGACAGTGCAGGATCAATATCTAGTTTTTCCAGCCAGATAGGGATCATCACACCACTGATAGCGGCGACCACAATATTAATGACGATAGCCATGCCGATAATGCCGCCGATAATCCAGTCACCAAACCAAAAATAGGTTATCACAGCAATAACCGTAGCCCACAACAGGCCATTGATAGCGCCGACACCGAGTTCTTTACGTAGCAATGTCATATAGGTTTTAGGCGTAATTTGCTCTAACGCCAGGCCGCGGATAATCAGTGTCAAAGTCTGACTGCCCGCAATGCCGCCCATGCTGGCCACAATCGGCATAAGCACCGCCAGCGCAACCACTTGCTGTAAGGTTGCCTCGAACAGGCCTATCGTCCACGCTGCGAGAAAAGCGGTTAACAGGTTAATACCCAGCCATAATGCCCGGCGCTTAGCGCTGTTAAAAACCGGTGCAAATAAATCTTCTTCCTCGTCCAAACCTGCGGTATGCATAAACTGGCTTTCGAGGCTGCGCCGTACGTTCTCCAACGCTTCACCAATAGATAACCGGCCAAGTAGTTTGCCCTCCGCATCAACCACAGCTAAAGCTGTGTAGCCCGAGCGTGAGACGATGTCTGAGCCTTGATCTAACTCCATTTCACCATCTACCAACGGCGCATCTTTATCGATAACGGTTTCAACCGGTAAATGGCTGCCAAGGCCGAGCAATTGGGTGGCATGGACCAGGCCGACATAGCGTCCGGTGCGGTCTACGACAAACAACGCATCATGGTATTCAGCATCTTCAGCCAGTTGGCGAAACAGCCTGATGGCGTCCCGCACCTTAGCATTTTTATTAATAATCAGCATGTCGTGGTCGGCGTAACGACCACACTGATCTTCATCATAGCCCAGGGCGGTATCGAGCCACCGGCGTTGGCTTTCGTCTAGTCGTGAACAGGCGTAGTCATAGATGCGCTGTGGCAACTCATCGAGTAGCTCGATCAGATCGTCAACTTCCATGCCTTCTACTAACGAACGCAGCTGTTGCTCATCCAGCTGTTTGAACACGTTTTCACGCGCATCAGAGCGCATATAGGTTAACGCGGCTACCTGATCGTCAGGATGCAATGTAAGCCAGGTGCTTACCCGTTGTTCAACCGGCATTGCCTCTAAAGCAATAGCAATTTCTTCCGGTTCCAGCTGGCTTAGTTTTCCGGTCAGCTGCGCCGCTTCGTTTTCATCAAAGCTGTCGCGCACAATTTCTTCAATATCCAGCGGTTGGTTTTCAGCCATATACAACTCCCTAGCCCGCGTGGGGTTACCACCAGCCGCGAATTTTAAACCACGTTAAGCCCGCTATGCCGCCCAAAGCCATGGCAATTAATACAGTAAAATAGCCATTTGGCATTTGTAGCTCAGGCATATAAATAAAATTCATGCCGTAAATGCCGGCGATAAAGGTTAGCGGTATAAAGATCGTGCTGACAATGGTCAGTACTTTCATCCGCTCGTTAATCTGGTGCGATGTGGTAGACAGGTAACCTTCGACCAAATCACTAAGCTGATCGTAGTATAAATCAGTCATGCTGTGCAGCCGCTCGAATTTTTCATAAAAGTCCCGTGTTTCTGTGCTGCTAAAGTGACGCAACAACGGGTTTTGATCTTCATATAACGCTTCTGAAAAAATATCTTTCTGATAAGCCAGATTGCGGTTAATTTTTCTCAGCACGGATCGGTAGCGCATGATCAATGTCATTTGCTCGTCATTGCCTTTATGCAGCATGGCGTCTTCCAGCTCGCTTTGTTCCTCTTCAAAATTAATTAACTTTTCCAGGTAACTGGCTGACACGCTCAGGATCAACTGCTTTACCCAATCGGCAATAGATGTACTGACGCCATTATTGATATGCGGCGTTAACTGCGCGACCAGTTGCGTGTTATGGCAGTGTACCCGGCTAATTAACACTTGCTTTGAATACAATAAATTAACTTGCGCACTGCCGCTATACTCACTGAAATCGGCGTCAGCGTAACCGCGCATAATCAACAGGGTAAAATCAGCCTGCGCCTCCAGTTTCGGCGGGTGGCGCTGACGGCTAAAATCTTCAGCCAATGTCGGCACAATGGCAAAGTGTTGCAAAATGCCCTGTAATTCATCAGGACTGGCATCGTTCAAATTAATCCATAACCGGGCATCGGCAGGCAGTGGCAGCGGAATTTGAGACAGGGCAGGCTGGCGCCAACTGCTGGTTTCAGGTTCAAAATAATTAAGTAAAATCATATGGTTTCTCCAACCCAGACCGGCGTACTACAGCATACTCATAAAAGCCCATTGTGGGCAACTTTACCCAACATGGTGTAGGCCTGGCGCAAAAGGGCAAATTTCGCTGGCAATTGCTTGTGCCGGGTTTCAATATGCAGCATAAAATGGCTATAATGCGAATAATTCGTCTTTAAACTTTCGGTTGTCGCATGAAAAATATCCTGTTGTTCTGTCTGATACTTGTCGCCGCGCCTGCGTTGGCGTCAGATAAGTTAATTCAGCTGATTGAATACATCGGTGCCGATTACAAAGAGGCTGTGCAAAACGGGCAGGTGGTCAATCCGGCGGAATTTGCCGAAATGCAGGAATTTGCCAGCCTGATCCCGGCACTACTGCCGGCAGAGCATGTTGAATTACAGCGTTACGCGGCGCAGTTACAACAACTGGTAGCCAGCCATGCTGACGAAAAACAGATCCAACAACTTACCGCGACGATGCGCAAAGCAGTGATTGCTGCGATGCCCGCCGTGGCTATACCGACACAAACCCCAGATCTGGTTCGCGGTCAGGCATTGTATCAGATTAATTGCGCGGTTTGTCATGGAAGTAATGCGATGGGTGACGGCCCGGCAGGGGCGCAGCTTGATCCGCCACCAACCAACTTTCATGATGTTGAGCGTTATCGCGCGCGCAGTTTGTTCGGGTTATTTAATACCATTAGCCTGGGTGTTGAAGACACGGGCATGACCTCTTTTGCTCATCTGGACACGCAAAGTCGCTGGGACCTGGCATTCTACGTTGGCGCTGTTGCTGCAAAAAATATCGATGTCAGCCCGCTGGCTCCGGCGTTGGTGAATAAAACCGCTATTAGTGCTTTGTTAACCTCTACACCGGATGATATGCAAAATGCCACAGGCGATCAGGGCGCTGCCCAAATGGCTCTGTTTCGTCAGCATCCGGACAGGTTTTTCCGCGCAGTGGAAGTCAGCCCGTTGCAAACCGCACAGCAGCAGCTGGCACTGGTGCAGGAGCAGTTACAGCAACAAAACTATAATGCAGCTTATAATTACGCTGTGGCAGCCTATCTGGATGGGTTCGAGTTAATCGAGAATAACCTTGCTGCGGTTGACAGTGCGCTAAAAGACCAGATTGAGCGGCGCATGTTGCAGTTACGTCAGCTGATTAAGCAGCAAAGTACAGCAGATGAGCTGAGCGCAGAAATTTTGGTAATTAATCAGTTATTACTGCAGGCTCAGCAAAAGCTGGATGAGACCGAGTTGGCTCCGGCAAATGTATTTTTGTTGGCATTGTTAATTTTATTGCGCGAAGGCCTGGAAGCGTTATTGGTGGTGGCAGCCATTTACAGTGTTGCGGTAAAAACCGAGCAGCCTGCGCTGAAACGTGCGGTGCATTACGGCTGGGGCAGTGCGCTGCTGTTAGGGGCAATTACCTGGGTAGTAGCAAGCTTTGTGATTACTATATCGGGTGCATCGCGTGAAATGACGGAAGGTTATACCGCGTTAATAGCCGCAGTGATCCTGTTTTATATGGGGTTTTGGATGCACAGCAAAACGTCTGCGGTAAAATGGCAGCAGTTCATTAGCCAAAAAGTGCAGCATGCGATGTCGTCAGGGGCCTATTTGGGGTTGACGTTGGTTGTGTTTTTGGCGGTGTACCGCGAAGTGTTTGAAACCATCCTGTTTTACCAGTCATTGTGGCTACAGGGTGGGGCGGCGCACCAGTTCAGTTTTGCTGCCGGTATTGGTGCTGCGCTACTGGCATTGTTAATACTGGGAATTGCGTTATTTAAGTTTGCGTTGAAACTGCCGTTAAAAGCCTTCTTTGGCAGCACAGCGTTGCTGATGATAGTGCTGGCGGTCATTATGACCGGCAAAGGCGTGGCCGCCTTACAGGAAGCCGGCACATTGGCATTAAGCCAAATCTCGCTGCCTGCTGTCAGCTGGCTGGGAATTTACCCAACAGTGCAGGGGTTAACTGCTCAGGCCCTGGTAGTCTTGCTGGCGGTTATTCTGTTAATTAAGGCACGACGCAGCGTTTAATCTGCATGCCAGGTACAAAAACAGCGCCTTAAGGCGCTGTTTTTGTACCTGCGGTTTTGGTGTTAATTTTTAATACGGAACTGACTTACCACCGCATTAAGGGTATCGGCAGCTGAACTAAGCTGCGTCGACTCGGCAGAGAGCTCAGTCGCGTGGCCGGCGGTGTTATCGACTAATGCTGTAATGGTGTGCAGACTTTGATTTATTTCATCTGCAGCCGCACTCTGCTGGCCTGTGGCATCAGCAATCTGACCACTTTGTTGTTTAACCCGTTGAATCGCATCGCTGATATCTGTTAAGGCTACTTCTAACGAGCGGGCACGCTCTGCGCTGGTTTCAGTTTGGCTGCGGCCCTGCTCCATAGTACTTTCGGCGTCCCGTGATATTGCCTGCAGTTTTTCTACCATCTGGCGGATATCTTTGGTGCTGTCCTGGGTGCGGCCAGCCAGTGACCGGACCTCATCGGCAACAACCGCAAAGCCGCGGCCCTGTTCTCCGGCGCGCGCCGCTTCGATGGCAGCATTTAATGCCAACAGGTTAGTTTGCTCGGCAATGCCTTTTATCACATCGATGACGGTGCCGATGTTTTCTGACTCTTTCGCCAGGCCTGCGACAATCTGTACTGATTGCAGCATTTGCGCTGATAACTGTTGCATATCGGCTACAGCCGTGGCCGACAGCGTCTGACCTTGTCGGGCATGTTGTTCGGCTTCAGTGGCAGCATCACTGGTTTGCTGCGCATTGCTGCTAATGTGCTGGGTCGTGGCAGCCATCTGGTGCACCGCGGCCGATACATTGTCAATTTGCGCTTTACAGGTCTGAATTTCCTGATTTGTCAGGCTAGCCACCTGGGTTAAATGCTGACTGCTACTATTGACTGACGCAGCCTGCTGTGCAGTCTGGCGCAGTAATTGGCGCAACTTGGCAGTAAATTGATTGAAGTGGCCGGCAAGAGCGCCTACTTCGTCCTGACTATGAATATCGATGCTGCGGGTTAAGTCGCCATCGCCGCTGGCAATATCCTGCATCACCATCGTTAGCTGTTGTAAAGGCCGGGTTATCGCGGTGGTCATCAGCCAAATGACCGCTAAGGTGATAGCAACTATCAGCAATGTCAGAAGCAGCGCCCAGTTGGTGGCGCTGGAGATCGGCGCTTCGACGACATCTACCGGTACCAGCAGCGCGGTCATCCAGTTAAGGGCCGGAAAGTCCAACACGACCGGTTGGGTGTAGGCATAATAATCAACACCGTTAAAATGTACACGCAAGCGTTGGGCCATGCTTTGTTGTGCCGCTTTTGCCAGTGTGGCAAAGCCGTTGTTGTTTTTATTATCAAAATTGGTAATGGGGTCATTCGGTGTGTAGGTCACGCCTGCTGCTTTAGCAAAATGGACGATATTGCCCTGTTCATCCAGTAACAGCGGCAGACCGTGGCCCTGATAATTTAACTGCTCTACGCGCTCACCAACTTTATTAATATGCAAATCCAGGCCGCCAACCCCCAATAATTTACCCCTGCTGTTGCGCACCGGCCCTTGTACCACAGTAGAGATAATGCCGGTTGTCATATCGGCTGATGGGGAGTTAACAAAGTAGCGGTTTTTTTCCAACGTCAGCTGATACCAGGGGCGCTTGCTGGCAAAATAGCCTTTGCTGACATCGCCCGCATCTGGGCCTTCTGTTGCAACCCCGGTACGGGCGCTCTCGCGGAAATATTCACCTGAGCTGTCCAACGCAAAAAACGCTGACAGAATATTCGGGTCACGGCTGCTAATGCCTGTAAAGGTCTGATTAATTTGCGCATAACCGCTGATGTTATCTAGCTGTGCACCACGGCCAGGATAACTTTCAAACCATTGCTGAAACTGCGGGTTTTCTAAGTAGGTACGGGCAACCTGGCCATACTGCGCAAAAAAGCTGGCAATACTAGCTGCCTCTTCGGCCACGGTGTGGCTTACTTCAGCGTTTACCTGCAGTTCGGTCTGCTGTTTTATGTCATTAACTACCAATATAGCTGTGGCAAGTAATAACACCGCAACCGCACTACCAATACTGAGTAGTAATTTTTGCTTAATCGACGCCTGAGTAAATAAACGCATGCAATACCCCTAGAACCTAATTTTATAGTTGTAATATATTGTTTTGAATTGGTGTTATGGCGTTGATGCCTGTTGTTACTATGCCAGATCCTGCTGCAAAACCAAGCAATCTATGTAGCGAAAAACGAAAAATCGGCAATTCGCAGCAATTTGACAATAGGCTGGCGCGCGCCAGAATAGGAGCTGTGTATGTGTGCAGCCAGTACAACTAAATTAGAGGACATCGACGAGTATATGCAGAACGAGGTATTAGCTTTTTGGTTTGAAGAAATAAGCCCCCAGCAATGGTGGCGCTCAGACCCGGAGTTTGATCAACTGATCAGGCAACGTTTTAATGCTTTGCTGCTGCAGGCCGCAGCCGGTGAACTGCATTCCTGGCGGCAAAATGCTAAGGGGCGTCTGGCTGAGGTGATTGTACTGGACCAGTTTTCACGCAATATCTACCGTGGTACGCCACAGGCGTTTTCGCAGGATGGCATTGCATTAGTGCTGGCACAGGAAGCGGTTGCTGCGGGGGCGCTGCAACAGCTAAATGCTGATCAGCGTAGTTTTTTACTAATGCCCTATATGCACAGTGAATCTGCGTTGATTCATCAGCAGGCGCAAACGTTGTTTAAAGAGTATGCTTCGGCGAACAGTTATCAATTTGAGCTAAAACACAAAGTCATTATTGACCGCTTCGGCCGTTACCCGCATCGAAACAGTATCCTTGGCCGTGCATCCACAGCGGAGGAAATTGAGTTTCTAAAGCAACCCGGCTCAGGCTTTTAATCAATAATCGCCGGTCAGTTAACCGGCGGATCAGGTAAACATTATTTTATCAATTGGTACTGCGCGGCCGCGGTATCTGTTTGTAAGCCAAAATGTCCCAGGTTGTAGTTGTAACTGGCATTTTCACCCCAGATGCTACTGCTATGAATGCCATATACCAGGCAACTGCCGGTAGAACACACTATTTGATCGATGTAACTTTTTATCGAGTAAACCCGGTTAGCAAAACGTGTACCATAGAGCCCATCAAGAAACGGGCTTGATACCGATAAGCCGGCGCTGCCGCAAGTAGAGTTCCACACGTTGTAGGGGTACACGCCGCAACTTAACAAGCCACGAAAGGCACCGGCAATGCCAACGAAGCTATCAACCTGAGACGCAATGGCTAGCTTATCAATTTGTGAAGCGGCTAGGGTGGCGCCCATAGAATGGCCGATAACATCAATTTTACCGGTGCAAGACTGCGCTAAAGCTGATTGTAACGCACTGCGTACCGGGGTCTCTTCAGTGCCGCTGTGATTATTGCAAGATGCACAGGTTTTTGAACCCCAATCCGGCCGGAAAATATCGTTGTTGCTATACCCTTTACTTAGCAGGTAGTTATAAGTGTTATTCCAGCTGGCGGGCGTAGCAGTATTACCGTGCACCAATACGACGGCATCGACACATGCAGCCT
>JBFKFH010000029.1:0-20096 GCA_041618685.1 Rheinheimera sp. | reverse complement strand
TGAAGTTGTCAAAAAATAATGGACATGATTTATTCTTCAAATTTATTAATAACTGAGGGTTACAAAATGAAAAAGCAATCATTAAGCAAAGATAAAGTATTAAACCTGCAGCAACTGGCTCAGGTATCTGGTGGTCGCATGCAGGATCAAGCTGCGCCAATGGACTGGAGCACAGAAAGTAACAACTGTGGCGGTGTGGGCGATGATGAGTGGAGCACCTGGAGTAATGGTTGTAAAGGTGGCGAAAAAGAAATCCGCGAAATGTAATTTTAACGCGTAAAAAAAAGCGGGCCTTAGGCCCGCTTTTTTTGTTTTTGTTAACCTGTAATATTTGTCAGGGTTATCTTTTTGTTTTTTAGTATATGATTTTTTTAACTGTTATTGAATTATTAAAGGGTAATGATATGCGGGATTTAAACGCTCATCCGGATTTTTACATTCCTTATGAATGGCGCAAGCCTAGAAATGAATATTATGACTATGCGAAAACCTTACTACCGGTAAATTGGCGATTACGGCAAGATTATTTCTGGACCTATGTGATGGCGCCCGAAGAAACCAAGCCGGTACAAGGCTGGAAAATCCATGTGTCGACCAGATTGGGTAATGAATTCGCCACTATGCAGAAGGTGATCCCGCTGTGCGTTGCGCATAATACCGAATTCAAGTTTGCCAGTGACGAGAAAATTCTGACCACGTTGTTAGGTAAGAATTGCGCCCGTTCCGCTGCCGGAAAATTTATTACTATCTATCCTGCCAGTAAAGCAGTGTTTGCACAGTTGATTGAAGCGTTGTATCAACAGCTGCGGCACGAGGAAGGACCTTACATCTTGTCTGACAGGGCCTATAAAGATGCCAAAGTCCTGTTCTATCGCTATGGTGGATTTAAAAGTACAGAGAACAAAGACAATTTTGCCCGCACAACGTCCTGCATTTTCGACCAGGAATTCAATAAAATTGAAGACAGACGCGACGCCTGCTTTATCTTGCCGGAGTTTGTCACAGACGAACTCTATACTGAAGCAGCAACTGATGCCATCGACGATACGGCCACCGGTGAAACCGCTGGCGCCTTGTTTGGCGGTCAGTTTGATATTAAATCAGTGATCAAATTTTCCAATGCCGGTGGCGTCTATTTTGCCAATAATGTTGATACTGGTGAAGACGTTATCATCAAAGAGGCGCGCCCTTTCATCGGTGCCGATTCTGATGAGGGCTGTATCAGCCGGTTGCAGAAAGAACACCGCATCCTGACCAAGTTGCAGGGGCTAAATATCAGCCCTAAGGTGTATGCACTGTTTCAGGAATGGCAGCATGTGTTTTTGGCGCAGGAGATTGTTCAAGGGCAGACGCTGCGTATTCATCAGGTAAAACGTAGTAAGCTTATCCATGCGGCTGCGTCGGAAGAAGAATTGCAAAGCTGGATTGCTGAATCCGTAACTGTGGCCATTAACTGTATAAAAACCATTCAGCTGTTGCATGCAAACCAGATTATTTTCGGTGACTTATCGCTGAATAACATTATGGTTGATGCCGATACGCTGGCGGTAAAGCTAATTGACTTTGAAGGCTCTTATGAGCCGGGTATTGATAAAGCGATTAACTTCTATACGCCGGGTTTTGCCAGAACCAGCCGGCTGGATCGTGATTGTGTCGAGTATCAGGACGATTATTACGCGCTGGCCTGCACCCTGATCGCGATGTTTATGCCCAGCAGTACGCTGATGAATATTAAGGCAGATTATGCGGAGGTGTTTTTTCACGAACTGGAAAAAGATTTCGGCCTGCCATCGCAATACCTGGCGTGTATTCAGTATTTACTTGAAACACCGGCACCGGACCTTGCGTACTGCATAAGTTTACTGCAGCAAATTGATGTCTCGGTAATTCACCGGCTCACGCCACCGCCAGCTCCGGTTCAAACTGAACTGCAAGCCAGCACTCAGCAACTGCTTAACGACATTATCCGCTTTAATCAGCATCATCTGAACTATAAGCGGCGTGAGCGCATTTTACCGCTGGGCCCGGAGTGCAGTAGTGCAATTGCCATTGATCATGGTGTAAGCGGAGTGGTGTACGCCTGGGCTAAGTTAGCCGGCGAGGTTCCTGCCGAGCTGAAAACCTGGCTGGAAAACAAAGTGTCATCAACCGCGGATGCGTTGCCGGGGCTGTTAAATGGCACAGCTGGCTATGCCTGGGTGTTACAGGAGATTGGTTCTGATCAGCTGGCAGAAAAAGTGCTGCAACATACTGAAATGAGCCGAAAACTCTACACCAATATGTCACTGGGATACGGTGCTGCAGGTTATGGCTATACCATGCTCAGACGATGGATGAAAACCGGGCAGCAAGCCGATCTAGATGCGGCGAAAACGGTTGCCGCAGCGTTGCTGTTGCAGGGGCGTGAAGCAGATGGTGGGTTATTCTGGGAAGATAACGCACAACCGGCTGGCGTAGGTGTCGGTTTATGGGAAGGCGGCAGCGGTATTGCATTGTTTTTGTTGTACTTGTATTGCGCAACGCAGCAAACAGAATATCTGCAGGCCGGGAAAAAAGCGCTGCAGGCAGATTTATCCTTTGGTAAAGAAACCAACGGCTCTTTTGGTTTCCCAAGACGAAGCAACATCTCCATTTTGTACCCTTATCTTGGGCATGGTACGGCTGGGGTGGCAAGTGTGGTATTGCGATACTACGCCGTTACTGCTGAGCCGGAATATCTCGCGTTTATTCATGCCATCAAGCAATCGGTGTCTGTGAAATACACCATTAACTCCGGTTTGTTTGATGGTATTTCCGGCCTCGGTAACTACCTACTGGATGCATACGATTTTTTACAGGATGCGTCTTACCATCAACTGGCCTGTCAGGCTGCCTCGGCACTAAATTTGTTTGCGATTAAACGCGAGGAAGGTTTGTGTTTTCCTGCCAGCAACCGCGCCAAACTAAATGTCGATTATGCCGATGGCTCCGCTGGCATAGGCTTGTTTCTGCACCGGCTGGCGCATGAAGGTGAAAACTTCAACTTTATGTCAGATCAGTTGATTTGGGATCACAATGCGCAACACGGCCGAAGCCATCTTGTGCGGTGTGATAAAGCGGCTGACATACAGTTGCATTAACACGCCATCCGCTGCGCGGCCAATACGCCGTGCAGCGTAATTCTTGTCGGAGGACAATATGAGTTCTGAACCCTTATTCAGAGCCGAAGCGCTGAAACATCAGGGCGTCAGGTTGGATGGTAGCGTAGTTATTGCACAACCGGTCAAGGTCTCGGTACTGGTCAGCATGTTGCTGACAGTTGTCGTTGTGACCGTGTATTTTTTTAGTCAGGCATCATTTAACCGCAAAGAGACGGTAAAGGGTTATCTGATGCCCAGTCAGGGAGTGGCCCGGGTTGCGCCGCAGCGCTCAGGAACGCTGATCCAGCTTTTTGTCGCAGATGGCGATGTTGTTACGGCCGGACAAAAGCTGGCGCTGATTTCTTCAGATGAGTATCTGGCGCAGGGCGAAAATCTCAGCACTCAACTGCTGTCATCGTTGGATACGCAGCGTCAGACGCTTAATCTGAGGTTGAATGAATATCAGCAGTTGTATCAACAACAACGGCAGACGTTATTAGATCGGATTGAAAATCTGCAGTCTCAGCTGAGTGATGTGCGCACACAACAACTATTGATGCAGCAGCGTGAGCAGTTAAATCAACAGCGTTTGCACGACCTGAATGACCTGTATCGTCAGGGCCATGTCTCGACATTGGAGTTAAATCAGCAGCAAGAACAGTTGCTGAGTATGCAGCAACAACGTACTGCACTGCAGATCAGTTATCAGGATCAACAAGGTCAATTGATCCAGCTTGAATCGCAACTTGCTGCCTTGCCAAGACAGCATGAACAGCAAAAAGCGCTGCTTTCAGCTGAGCTGGCACGTTTGTCACAACAGTTTTCCGAAATGTCGGTGCGCGGTGAAGTGGTATTAACCGCCCCGGTCGCAGGTCGTGTTACCAATTTAGTGACGCAAATTGGCAGCATGGCTCAAGCCGGTAAGTCTGTACTGACCATCTTGCCGGAGAATAGCAGCTTGTATGCGGTGTTGCTGGTACCTACCCGAGCCTTTGGCTTTATTCATCCAGGGCAACACACCCGGTTGCGTTATGAAGCCTTTCCTTATCAGCGTTTTGGCTTATACAGCGGCACTATAGTGCAGCAGTCAAAAGTTATTTTAATGCCAAATGAAGTGGAAATGCCGGTGCCGCTGACTGAACCGGTTTATCAGGTGAGCGTGCAGCTGGATCAACAGCAGATCACTGCTTATGGCGAACAGGTGCCGTTACAGGCAGGCATGCTGCTGAATGCCGACATCGTGCTGGAGCAGCGAAGCTTAATGAGCTGGATTTTTGAGCCGCTATTAAGTTTGCGCGGCAGATTATAAGGAGAGAATATGCGGCGCCTCGTTATGGTTGTGCTACTGCTGTTTACCGTTGTGGTGGCGGCAAATTACCAGAAAGCGGTTTATGTAAATGCTGATCAGACGCTTGCAGTTGATACACAAGCTGAATTAACCATCTTGCATGTCTGGGCTGAAAAAGCCGATGCGGCAAGTTTTCGTATCGGCCAGAGTTATCAATTGGCGGGAAAAGACATCAGGTTTAGCGGTCATTTATTTTCAATAACTTATGCTATATCCAGGCCGGATGACATTAAATTGAGTTTGTATCTGGCGTCTGATCAAGCCTTTACTATTCAGCAGCAGCAGGTGTTCAGTATCCTGCCGCAACACATGCAGAGTGCAAATAACTGAATTAGTCGTCGAGCTGCCACTGTATTAACTCCAGCGCCAGCTCTGGCGTAACAAACACCGCGGCATAGAGCTGTTCGTCATCATGCGGGTCTGGATACAGTCCGAGCAATTGATAAGGGACTTGAGTCCGTTTCACTTCTCCGCTTTGCCGATCGATGAGTTCAATATGGCCTAGCATGCTAAAGCGGTATTGCTGCTGATTTTTCAGCTGCCACATGGCAGTAAAATTGCCATCCTCACTGCTTTGTAATTCGACATCCTGTTTGGCGCCATCGACATACCGGTAAAACCTGCCGTCGCGATGGTAAAACAGTTGACCCTGGTCATCGAACTGTGGATAACTGCCGGCAACGAATGTCAGCTGGTTAAAGTTGTCGCTAATCAGGTCCAGTTGCCACAAGTTCTGGCTGTCGCTGTCAAGCCTGGTCATCACCAGGCCGCTGTTGTCGGGTAGCCAGACCGGATGACCAATATCATGGTGTTCACGCTTATTAATCAGCTGTCGTAACTGCATATCGTACAGGTAAAGATTGCCCTGCTTCACGAAAGCAATATAACGGCCATTGCCAGACCAGCTGATGTTGTTAACCGGTTGCTCATTATTTTCAAACTCAGTCAGCTGCATATTTTCGCCATTCTGGCTAAACCACAGCTGCCAACCGCCGGTCCAGTTGGCGCTGAAGGCATAGCTTTCACTATGCGTTGGTGATATTGCCAATGCGAGGGCGCTACCCGCCGCGTTATGTAAAAAGCTGACCTGCGGCTCTGCGGTAAAAGGCTGGCTGATTTTTATCAGTTGTAGCGCGCCCTGAGTTGCCTTGCCAGGAGATAATGCGGAAATATAGGCCTGATTAGCACTGAGTAATGACAATTCACCAACGGTGATGCCTTGCGGTAACTGCCATACCTTTAGCGGCTTATCGGCTAGTGACAATTGTAAAATCGCATCTGCACCTGGTACTAACAGGTTTTGCTGATCTAAGCTCCACTCCAGCCCCAGTAGCAGCATAGGCTTGGGCAAGCTGGCAATACGGTGATGTTCCCGGCTGGCAGGGTCATAAATAAAAATCTCTGACTTGTTCGACTCAGTCATTAAGATATAAGCCAGTTTGCTGCCATCAGCTGACAGCGCCAGCAAGGTTACACCAAAACCGGCAGAAGGTGCCGCTACCAGGGTCTGAACCGCTCCTGTGTGAATATTTTCCGCTACCAGGGCATTACTGCTGTATATGCCGCCGTTGCCTTTACTGCGGTACAGCCACTGGCCATCAGCGCTAAGCTGAGCGGTACCGAAAATCATGCCGCTACAAGTTGCCACTGTGGTCAGCTGATATTGTGGGTAGGCACTGAAATCAGCACTCTGATACTTACAGTCGCTGCCGTCTTTACTTATTACCTGCAGTAACAGGTTACGACTTTGCGGTTGCCAGGTTTGCACGGTATACAGTTTGTCGGCATGTTCCAGTGCCACCTCCTGCAAGGTGTTTCCCGCTGCAATTCCCAGCTTGCGCACCAACACCCGCATAGAGCCATCCGCTTGGGAATGGCCATAGGCTAAAAACTGTTTATCCGGTGATATAAGCGGGCGCGACTCTATCCCTTTAAACCAGGTGACTTTCTGCTGGTTAGTAATCGTTAGCGTTACAGCCTGGTTTTTGTCATCGCCGGTATCGGCGGCGGTAACCGGCGCACTAACCTGTGGCATAAAATACATTACACAAGCCGCCACAGCGGCAGCAATGCTGGCTGCGATGCCATACCAGACAGGCTTGCTGGTTTTGGCTCCCGCGGTTGCAGTTTCAGTGTTGATGGGGGCGGCATCCAAGGCTGAGCTCGCAGCTTGCAACTGCAAACTGTATCCCTTGCGATGATGTGTTTTTATCGGTGACTGGCTCAGCAAACGGTGCTGTAAGGCTTTGCGTAATTCTGATATCGCACGGTTGATAGCGTTATCATCAACATAGCTTTGTTGCCAGATAGTGTCGATCAGCTCCTGGCGGGAGATAATGCGGCCGGGGTCTTTAGCAAAGCAGCACAACAACTTAACCAGCAATGGCTCTAACTCTTTGCGCTGAGTTGCATCACTGATACTGAAATCGGCGGGGTTAAATAACCAGGGGCCCAGCTGCATGATGTCCATATGTTAATGAATTATCCTTTTTACCAACCAGTTGTAACTTTACCAGATGTAACTTGTGGTACAAGCAAAAAAATATTTCACGGCAAAGCTTAGGATTTCATCATAAGGTTTTCATAAGGTTTTATTTTTCTTTATTAAAACAGTTGGTTATTTGTGTTTTTGTTAGCGATTAATTGCTTAGCTTCTGATAAGCGACTTTTGCCGATGGCTTGCCTACAGTGAGCTCAACAACGCATCGGACAGGCAGTTTGTCCTGAGTTGGTTCAAGCAAACAAACACTGACGAACTAAAAAAGGATTCACATTATGAACACAATTAAACACACACTTAAGCACACTTTGATTATCGCCAGTTTGTTAACTTCAACGGCATGTCTGGCCGATGAGCCTCAACAACAAGTCGCCGCGAAAGCGCCTACCGCATTAGAGCAGCTGGTAGTAAAAGCCGAGATCGATGTAGAGCAAACTATAAATAAGCTGCAACAGCAACTGACCGAGAGTATTCGTCAGCAAGCCAGCAACGCCATCAGCAGCCTGGCGGAATCAATTAAAACACTGGCGCAGTAACTAACAATAATAAAAAGAGGGATATCACGATGAAAATTAATACGTTAGTAAAATCGCTATGTGTTGGCGCGACACTCACTTTTGCCAGCACCAGCCTGCTTGCAGATAGCGCGGTATGGAAAGTGAGTAAGGGTGACGATTATGTCTATGTCGGCGGTACTGTGCATCTGTTACCCGAGTCAGCATTTCCATTACCGGCAGAATTTGAACAGGCTTATGCCAATACTGACAGCCTGATACTGGAGGCGCAGATGCCCGCTGCGGATGATACTGCAGCACAAACGGCGTTAATTCAGGCGATGGCTTATACCGATGGTCGCACCTTGTCTAAAGTGTTGTCACCAGAGGTATATCAAATGGTGAACGATTATTTCGCTCCTTATGGCGTGCAGTTACAGCAGCTGGAGGGCTACAAGCCAGGCTTTGTTATGCTACAGATGCTGGCGCTGGAAATGATGAAAGCGCAAATGGCTGGTGAAGGTGTTGACAGCTACTTTGAAAAGAAAGCCAAAGCCGATGGTAAAACGCTGGCTTATTTGGAAACACTGGATAGCCAGATCCAACTGTTAGCCAATATGGGCGAAGGTTATGAAGATGCGTTCTTAAAAATCAATCTGGCACAATTTAACGACTTTAAAGCCTATTTCGATGCGATGATAACAGCCTGGCGCGCCGGCGATATGCAACAGCTGGATGAGCTAGTGGTAAAACCTGCGCAGCAGATGGACCCGGTGTTATATCAGTCAATATTTGTTAAGCGTAATCAGGCCTGGTTGCCGCAACTGGAAGCGCTGTTTGGTAACGACAGTAAAGAGCTGGTATTAGTTGGTGCGGGCCATTTAGCCGGTGAACACAGTGTTTTGGCACTATTACAGCACGCTGGCTATCAGGTTCAGCAAGTACAGTAAGGCTAGCTGTTATGCTGAACAAATTACGCCAATCTCAACTTGTGCGGCAGTGTATGGCATCGACCTGTTGGGTCGGTGCCTGGACATTGCTTAACATGCAACTGCTGAAAAGCCTGATGCTGTTTTAATCCGGCTTATTCAGCAAAACTTCACCTGCTGCCTGTAATCTGCTGCGATATCTATTAGAATAAGCCCATTATTGATACCAAGCATGATGACAGGGATTTTTATGGCGTTAAATGTAGTCATTCTGGCGGCCGGTAAAGGCACGCGGATGAAATCTGACTTACCCAAGGTGTTGCACAAAGTGGCCGAGCGGCCAATGGTGCAGCACGTGATTGACACTGCCCGTGCTCTTGGTGCGGAAAAACCACAGTTAGTTTATGGCTACGGTGCAGAGGCCCTGAAATCTGCTATGGGCGAGCAGCCGTTGCATTGGGTTTTGCAGGCTGAGCAATTGGGTACTGGCCACGCGGTGGCGCAGGCAGTACCCAACATTGATGATAATGATACAGTGCTGGTGTTATATGGCGATGTGCCACTTACCCGGTTAGAGACCTTACAGCAGTTGCTGGCGGTTAAGCCAACCAATGGCCTGGCCATTTTAACGGTGAACTTGGCCAACCCGACTGGCTATGGCCGCATACTGCGTGAAGACGGCAAGGTCGTTGGTATTATTGAGCAAAAAGACGCGACGCCAGAGCAGCTGAAAATCACCGAAGTGAACAGCGGCATTATGGCACTGCCAGGCAAGCAATTGAAAAACTGGCTCAGCCAGTTATCAAACAGTAATGCGCAAGGTGAATATTACTTAACCGATGTGATAGCCATGGCGCACCGTGAAGGTATCGATATCACAACAGCACAACCGCAAAACCCGATGGAAGTGGAAGGTGCTAACAACCGTGTACAATTGGCTACTCTGGAGCGGGCCTATCAGCAGCGCAAAGCCGAAGAATTGATGTTAGCTGGCGCTAACTTGCGCGACCCGGCACGCATCGACGTGCGTGGCGAAGTAACGGTTGGCAATGATGTGATGGTCGATATCAATGTCATCTTTGAAGGCAAAGTGGTGCTGGGTAAAGGCGTGACCATTGGCGCAAACTGTATTTTAAAAGACTGCACCATTGGTGATAACACCGAAATTAAGCCGAACTCGATGATCGAAAAAGCCACTGTAGGCGCAGACTGCTCGGTTGGCCCTTACGCCCGCCTGCGGCCGGACAGCGTGATGCTGGATGACAGCCATGTTGGCAACTTTGTTGAAATGAAAAAAACCACCCTGGGTGCAGGCTCAAAAGCCAATCATCTAACCTATTTGGGTGATGCGGTAATTGGCAGTAAAGTAAATGTCGGTGCCGGTACCATCACCTGTAACTACGATGGCGCGAATAAGTTCGTTACTACTATTAAAGACGGTGCTTTTATCGGCTCGAATAGTTCGTTAGTGGCGCCGGTAACAGTGGGTATTAATGCTACGGTCGGTGCCGGCTCGGTGTTAACCCGCGATGCTGCTGATGGCGAATTGGTGGTAGCCCGCGCCAAGCAACGCCATATTGCTGACTGGCAACGGCCGGTCAAAATTAAAAAGTGATACTACACAAATAAAAAGGCCCGCATTTTGCGGGCTTTTTTATCAGTATCGGTTTGGCGATGAGTAGGTTGGAATCCCGGATCGGTCACCGCAGAGTGTCTGAGCCCTGCCGTAGGCAAAGGACGAGTTGCTGTGGTGAGCCTGAACGGGAGTTGCAACCGGCAGTGCTGCGAAATCGTTACTCTGCCTTATCTACCAGCACCGCAATAGCACCATCGCCGGTTACGTTACAGGCGGTACCAAAGCTATCTTGCGCCATATACAATGCAATCATCAGCGCTATCGCAGCTTCGCCAAAACCCAGCATAGAACCCAATAAGCCAACGGCAGACATTACCGCACCGCCTGGCACACCCGGAGCGGCCAGCATTACCACGCCCAGCATAAAAATAAATGGTAGTACGGTTAATAACGACGGCATTTCCAGGCCATTTACCATGGTGACAACGGCCATGGCACAGGTAACGATAGTGATGGTGGAACCTGACAAGTGAATGGTTGCACAAAGCGGCACGCTAAAGTTAGCGACATCGGGTTTTACACCATTCGCTTTTGTCGCCTGTAATGACACAGGAATAGTTGCCGCGCTGGACATGGTTCCCAGTGCGGTAAAATAAGCCGGCATCATTGTTTTAATTAAAGCAAAAGGTGACTTACCGGCTTTGATACCTGCAATAGTATATAGCGTAATAATCCAGCACCAGTGCATAGCAACGGCCAACATCAGCACTATGCCGAAGGTTTTTAGTGTGGTAAAAACCGTGCCGGCGGCCGCCATTTGGGCAAATTCACCGGCAATATACAGTGGTAAAAATGGAATGATCACTTTTTCCAGCAATAGCTGAATAACGTCCCGGCCTTGATCTGATAACTGCTTTAACTGCGGTGACTGTGTGGCGGCGATGCCCAAGCCAAATATAAAAGCCAGTGCCAGCGCGGTCATTACGCTAATTGCAGGCGGAATGTCCATTTCAATAAAGGCAGTTAAATGTGCCACTTCGTCTGGTGCAGCGGCTGAATTCGCGCTGGTCAGCATCGGTACTACTACGCTGGCAACTAAAAACGCTAATGTACCAGCCGTTACGGTAGACAAATAAGCAAAGCCTAAGGTACGGCTTAACAATTTGCCGGAATTTCGTGGTAGCGCGGCTATACCGCTGGTGATAAAAAATAAAATAAGTAAGGGCACGGTAAAGAACAGCAGCTCGCCGAACAGGCCTTTGAAAGTAATTAACAGTTGTGTAATCCAATGTGGTGCGTAAAGCCCACATAACATACCCAGTATGATACCTGCGATCAGTTTAATTATTAGCGCCATAGTGTTTCTCGTTATTGTGTAATACCCCGGATGAGCGCGTCAGAGCATATCATAAGTTGTTTCAGCTGGCAGCGCTCTGCTGGTCGGCTGTGTTTCACGTGGAGCACGAATATTCAGCCGGTACTCAGCTTTACCTTACTATTGTCCGGCATTTGGTTACACTAAACAGCGTATCAACCATTTCTAAGGTAGGTTAACGGATGAAAAATATTATAGTTCTAGCATGTTTAGTGGTACTGGCGGCCTGCAGTCAACTGCAGCAACTGTCAGCCTATAATGTCACTGAGGCAGATCTGGAACAACTTTTACGCCAGCAACTGCCCCAGCTAACCCGTCAGGGCGATGTTGCAGGCATTCCATTGAAAATGGCAGTGGAAACGATGCAGGTACAAATTGGTCCGGATAACTCAGAAGTGGTGCGGTTAGACACTACCGCCAGTGCGGCATTGTCGTTATTTGGTTTAAGCTACCCAGCGAATATGCAGCTACAGGTTGAAGGCGTACCCTACTACGACGGTAGCGAGAAGGCAGTGTACTTACGTTCGGTAAAATTACTCAGTTCTAACATTGAAGCGGCTGGCTATCGCGGCAACCTGACACCAGTAACCAATGAGTTGCTACAACTGATCAATGCTTACCTGGCAAATAACCCGGTGTATAAGCTGGACATGTCAAACCCAACGGTAAAATTGATCACTGCAGTGCCGTTAAATATGGCAGTACACAATGGCCGGCTCAGTTTCACTACCGGTAACAATTAAGCCCGGCCTGGCGGATAACAAAGCGGCGCCATGCGCAACTTTTAAGGCAATGATAAAACAATAATGAAAAAAAATAGGGGTGGCAAAACCCACCCCTTAATGTGCAAGACAAGTAAAACAACGACCAGAACAGCTCATCCCGAGCCTGTTACCACAGTCTATCCGTTGACGACGACAAAGTTACTATAAACCTTCATCAAATGCAAATGATAACCACTTGCATTTGATGAAGGCAGAACAGTTTGCTACAAAGGTGTTTATTAGGATGCAAATTAATATCAACAAATGGATAGACGGTTTGTGTATTTATATTCTGTTTTGGTTTGTTAATAAAATTTTAGTATTTTTGTTTGCAAATGTGACGAGAAAGCCGGAGTGTTATTTGAGCAATTTTATTTTAATAATCAATAAAATGCGCATAGAATGACTGTCAATACTTTTTGGATGGATGTGTTATGAGTCTTTGTATATCCCGCACATTGTTTGCCGCCCTTTTTGCGCTGGCGTGTAGTGCCTGTTCTGTAGCGGCGAAATCAGTTGAACAGGTATTATGGGATAATGCTCAGGCAACATACGACGTTGCCAGGCGCAGTCTCTCCGGCAGCTTTAAGCTTGAAGATGTATCCCGTATTTTATCCGCTGAATGCGATATTGACTGGTCTAACCGGCATGAAGTTGCTGCATTAGAATCACAATCATCATTTTTAAACCACGATTATGGGCTAGAGTTGCGAGCGGGTTATACCAGCCGAAATATTGAACAAAGCTTAGATAGTGATGATGGTAGCACCTATATGGAGCTATCTTGGGATTTGCTTCGCAATGGCTACTTTGAAAATCAATACAAGGCCGCTGATTTAAAGCGGCAGGCCGCGCTGAAAACGCTGTCAGGCAAATTAAAAAAACACGATATCAATTATCAGTGCCGCCGTTATAGTTTGGCGAAACACTTTGCCGGTATGCAAGCACATCTTAGTTCGGTCAAGCTTGAATTCATGGAATCTGTTTATCGCGTTGAAAAAGAGGCTTATTTTTCGGGTTCCAGTTATTTTGATGAACTGATGATTTCAGAAGAAGACATTCTGTTGGCACGGCAAAATTTGGCTCGATTGCTGTCTGATCCATATTGGCAGGAACATATGGACAGCTTGCTGAACCCGCCGTCAATTAATGTCGATTTGCCGGCTTTATTAACCCAGATAAGGGATAATAAAGACTTTATTGAAAGCAGGCGGCTGGAACGTCTACGTATTCAGGAACAATATCAGCGTGATGAGTCATTTTTAGAGAGTAGCCGCTTCAGACTGTTTCTGCGAAAAGAATTTGATTTGATCAGAAGTGGCAAAGATGAACTAGTAGCCGGGTTAAGATTGCAGGTGCCTCTGGTATTTGGCCAGGCTAATTCTTTAACTGAGGCCCGTTTAAATCAGCTGGAAAATGATTTAACGCACGAGCAGTGGGAGATTATTGCCCGTACGCGTTCGGCGTATCAGTCATTACAAGAACAAGTAGAGCGCACGACAAAGCAACAATATCGCTTGCTGCGAGCGCAGGAAAAGATGCGTCGCGTTTTAAGTTATGCCACTTTAGATAAGCCATTAGATATTGCTGCAGTTAATGTCCGACTTAAAAACTATCTCGATGCCGCGATTGAGCTCATTCAGGTAAAGGAAGAACTATATCGGCGAGTCAATGAAATGTTTTTGGTATCTAGGGTGGAATACCATGATAAGTTCATAAAAATCAACTCATTAAATGAAACTCAACACAGGGCCCGGCCCGGGCAGCGGTCTGTCTATATTTGGTCTGAGGAATTTAACCGTTATTCCAATCAGGAACTCTTTATCTTGCTGCAAACAAAGGCGATAAAGCACGCGATGATCAGTGTTGGCGCCAAAGTGAAGCAAGCCAAGTTTTTTCAGTTTATCAAAGATGCAGAGCGTAATGAGCTGCAAGTAAGTCAATTACTCGGTGAAAGTAATTGGGCATTACCTGAGCATCATCAACGGGCAATGATTGCAATAGAGGCGCGTAGTCAGTTTGGTAGTTCCATTCATCTTGACATAGAGCCGCATGTATTGGCGCAGTACAAAGAAAACAAAATAGCTGTCCTCAATGATTATGTTTCCTTGTTAGAGTCAATAAGATTACGTCACCCAATGCTCAATTTATCAATTTCGATACCACATCATTGGCCTGATGACGTACTGCTTTCTATAAATGACTATGTTGATAAAGTGTACCTGATGGCCTACGAAAGCACCGATCTTGACCAAATAAGCAAACGGATAAAACATGTTTTGTCGTCTATTCCTCTAGATAAACTCGTTGTGGCATTGAGAAAAGAGGATTTTGACGATGAACTACAGCTTGAAAATGCCATTGAAGCGCTTAGCCAGTCGACCGGGGTGACGCAATTTGCAATACACAAGCTTGATATTTTTACGCAGGAGTAGCCGGTGAAACTATATAACCGCAAAAGCCTTATTAGCGCTGCTCCGGAAGGTCAGCCGTCGCCGTCACATAGATCAAGTATTACTCAGTGGATCTATTTTATTCTGGTAACAGCCTTGGTTTGCTATTTGCTGTACGTACTACTCAAACCTTATTACATGATCGAGGCAAATGGTCTGGTCGATGTAGAGGTTAAAGAGGTTATTGCCCAGCGTTCCGGGCAGCTACAGGAAGTGTACGTCGCCGTCAATCAGCCGTTCAGTAAAGGGGATTTACTAGCCAGGCTTGCAGCAGAAAAACACTGCCTTCCCGAGCAGGATCCCCAGCTTGAGAAGCTGTCTTATGATATGGATGTCCTGCATAGCGATATTAAGGCGCTACAACAAGAACTGCATTATTTTTCCACTTTACAGACAGCGCCGCCAGGTATGCAGCGTGCGCTTGAAGTAAATGCGTCTTTATTCAAAGAGCAGCAAAAAGAGCAGCAAGGTGTACAACAGAAGATACAAAAATTAACGATCGAACTTCAGCAAGCTGAAGCTAAGTTAACGCTGATGGCTGCGCGGCGTGACAGTTTGCAGCTGGCCTTGCAGTCAAAACCTGTGGCTGTAAATTGTTTAGCGCAAGACGTGTTGGCATTTGAAGATGGTTTGGTTACCAGCATTCGGCTAATGCCGCAGACTTATGCAGAAAAAGGCCAGGCAATTATCAAATACCAGCCAACTGAAGCTAAAGTTCGAGTTGTATTTTTGGCTAATGCCAATTTGTATCGGTCGTTTTCAAAACAGCTGCAATGGGTTGTGGCCTTCCCTGATGGAACAGAAAGTTTAGGACGTATTGAACACATACAGTCGTTAGCCAGCCAAGTGAGTGGTAATTTGAATGACTTATTGGGCCCAGACAAAGTATCGCTAAGAATAGTACTGATGCCTGTTGATCCAGCACATAATGCGTTGTGGCGAACATATGAACGGCTGCCAGTGTCTGTTCGAGGTGTAAGATGAAAAAAAGCCCTTTCCAACTGATTTTTGCCGAAGACAATACCGTTGTACTGCAAAATAATCTGACGATGGCCCAGTTAGAGCAAATGAATTGGCAGCAGGTGTCCTATCTTGTTCTGGATGCAGGCGATCTATTGGCTGCGTATTCTGCCCTGGTTAAGTTACGTCAACACGGTTCTCCGCAGGTGTATTTGCGTCCTGTTGTTTTCATATCGTCAAATTCCAGGCATCAAGGTTGGCAGTGGCAAGCTGCTGATGCAATTATTGAAGATGGCGAAAACGGTTTAATTGATTGGTCAGTCTGGTCAGAAAAGCTGGAAGGAATTAACCGTTGGATAGACAGTTTACCTGTGATTGCTGGCGCGGTTGATGGACATCTGCCGGTAAAAGCTCTGCGGTTGCTGGCTAGCCGGCAGATAGACGCCGAGCCGTTAGCGACATCGGATCTTCACAATGGTTTTGTTTACCCTGTGCTGCAGCCGTTATTCACACTGCAAGACATGGGGCCGATACAAATGTTGGCGTTTCTCCAGGAACAGAGATTGTTATCACCAACGTTATTTGAGCGAGCGCATTTTTGTATTCACTGTGACAGTGCCTTTTTGAATTTCAAGGAAACCTGTGTTGAATGTGGGTCGCATGACTTGGATGTTGTAGAATTAGTGCACCACTTTAAATGTGCCTTTACCGCCGATATTACTCGCTTCAAGCACGGTAGTGATGCGCTGCTCTGCCCCAAATGTGATACGAAATTGCGGCATATTGGTGTGGATTATGATAAGCCGTCGGTAGTAAATAAGTGTCGTGTTTGTCAACATGTTGGCCAGGACGCAAATGTCGTGGCCAAGTGTTTTCATTGTGGCTGTACTACAGATTCTAAACTCCTCGATTTACGCAGAATAAATAGCTATAAACTAACATCAGTCGGCCTTAATGCCGCCTTTTATGGCTTGCAAACCTACTTCACTAACATTCTGGAAGAAGAGTTGCAGCTTGTGTCATTGCGAGAGTTTGAATTGTTCGTAAATGTGGAGGCTGCCCGGATTTCGCGTTATGGCAAGTCGCAAAGTGCTTTGGCTATAGTGCGCTTTGTGGGATTAGATAAAATTCATTTTGAACTTGGCAGCAAGTCAAAACAAGTATTCTCTGAATTGGCGGGTATATTTAAGGCTATATTGCGCGAGACAGATGTGATCTCGGCGTACAATGAAAGTGTGTTTGCCATACTGATGACTGAAACCAGTAAGGAGAAAGCCGACCTGGCACTGGAGAGGTTAAATCAGGCTGTTGGCCAGCTGTTCAGTGAAAACCTGGACAGGCCACTTAACATGCGAATACAGGCGGTCGATGTTGCTCCCGACCTGCAAGTCCGACAGACGTTGGAAGAGTTTATGAACAATTGAGGTCGCAGTTTTGATTGAACAGGCGTTCACTTTTCTATTCAACCTCGATTCTTGGCAGTTACTGGGCTATTTTTGGCCGTTTTTCATGATTGATATGGTGCGCTACGTAATCATAGAAGGCGTGGTGTTATCACATTATTTACCAAAACGAAAACGACAGGCGCCACAGTATACAGCTGCCAGAGCGCAGTTGTTCAAAGAAAAACCGCTGATTTCCGTTATTGTGCCGGGAAAAAACGAAGGAAAACACATCCCTAAGTTGGTGCAAACCTTAAGCGAGCAAACATATCCCTATTTTGAATTGATCGTTGTTGATGATGGCTCTGATGATGAAACGCCGGTTATATGTCGTGAGCTTGAACGCCGGGGGATGATTGACTGTTTTATTCGAAATGCAGTTCGTGGTGGGAAGGCGTCTGCGGCCAATACTGCACTTCAATTTGCCAGAGGGCGTTATATCGTTCATGTGGATGCTGATTCGCACATGGCTAAAAATGCGCTGGAAACTATCATACTCCCGTTTTTGATGGATCCTACAGTGGGTTGTGTCGGTGGTGACGTGCGTGTGGCCAATTATCAGGACAGTTTCGCTACTCAAACACAAGGTATTGAATACACAAAAAGCTTGATGTTGGGTCGTACTGTAGCTTCTCAGCTTGGCATTTTACGCATTGTTTCCGGCGCCTATGGCGCATTTCGTAAAGATATTCTGGATAAAATCCATGGCTGGGATGTCGGTCCTGGTCTTGATGGTGACATCACGCTGAAAATTCGCAAACTGGGATATACGGTGATACATGAACCCGTGAGTGTTTGTTATACCAATGTTCCGAAAAATTTCCGCCGGTTGGCCAAGCAACGTTATCGCTGGGACAAATCGATGATTCGTTTTCGTGTACGAAAGCATCGAGACATTTTACTGCCGTCTGCAGAATTTAAATGGAGTAACTTTATCTCGGTAGTGGATAATTTGTTCTTTAATTTGTTTCTGGATATCAAATGGTTTGTTTATTTTTTCCAAATCATACAGCTGAACTCGGCGTATATTGCTTTTTTGTTGATCATTAATTATGTGTTTTATGTTTTGGCGAATCTGGTGCAGTGGCTATTTTCCGTGATTCTGCAACGAAGCCTGAAGCAAAAACCAAATTATCAATCAATCATGTTTATCCCGTTGATGCCGCTTTACACTGGGGTCTACCTGAGATTTGTTCGAACATTCGCTTATCTGATGGAATTTCTACATAAACGCTCTTATTTTGACAGATGGAATCCATGGAAAGTATCTAAGATTGCAAAACGTAACAAATTGTAGGATCATTGCTCAAATAACATTCAGTTGTTCAACCTTTTAGCGGCGGATAGATTAAATGAAAAATATAGTTGTAGGGTTGTTTCTGTTTGTCGTGTCTGTGGGAGCCAATGCAGACATTATAAATGTTGATACTTCAAAATGGTTGCATTTAGCTGGCCCTTCCAACGATCGCAATACCGGTTCTTGGGTTGGTTTACATGCACAGCGACCTGAAAAAAAGGGAAATACTTCTGGTTCCCTGGTCAGTGATTTTGTTTTGTTTGGTGATTTTTTATTCAACGGTTTCGTTACGCCGACAACGGTTGATTACGATGATAATGACATCATTGGTTTAGTATTTGGCTGGCAAGATGCGCAAAACCATTATCGTTTAGGCTGGAGTCAGACTCAGCGACCAGGTACATCGGACGACAGGTCATTTACAGATATTACCGGGCGCACTGGCTTATTTTTAATCCGTGAGGTCAATGGATTATCTGATACCCTGTTTAATATTGCTGATTGGTATTGGCAAGATGATATGCGTTATGCCTTTGAAATCAGTCGTACAGACAAGTTGCTGAATATCTTTCTGGGCGGGCAGTCTTTTTCTCTCGTAGATACGATGTTTGCTAACGGGCGCGTAGGTGTTTACACGGAAAGCCAGACAGCTCGCTTTGAACAGCTCAAGGTCAAAATTCCATCAGTAGTCATCAATGAAGTGGTTAAAGTAAATGAGCCAGGTATGGGCGCATTTCTCTCTGGCTTAATGTTGATCTACGTCGCTCGCAGGCGCTCACGCAGCACATCTTCGGCTAGCACCAAGTTGTAAGCAGTCATCGATCTTAACTCGGTTCAACCGGCAGACGCGCTCAACAATGAGCGCGTTTTTGTTATCAGCTAATAGCAATTGTTAGTTGTCAGCACCCTAGCCGCCTCCTGCTACAGCCTAAACCTGCAGATTAAATTTCTTTTTAAGCAAATTTCGCTTGAAAAATCTGCTGCATCTGTTATTTTTCTTTCGTTTCGAAACTTAAGCGAAAGAAATGAATAAACGAAATACCCAACAGCGCCGACATTTAATTGTCAGCCAGCTGCAAGAGCAAGGCGAGTTGTCGGTTGAACAGCTGGCTGAGCAGTTTAATACCTCTGAAGTGACGATTCGCAAAGACCTGACTGTGCTGGAACAAGCCGGTTTGCTGCTGCGCCGTTATGGCGGGGCCGTTGCGGTTCCGCAGGATTTTGTCAGCGATTCCAGTTTAGAGAAAGTTTCAAACCGAAAGTTAGCCATTGCCAAAGCAGCGGCCAGCCTGATTAAAGATCATTACCGCATTATTATTGATAGTGGCCGCACAACCGCAGCCTTGTTGCCCGAGCTAGCGGCGAAGCGTGGCCTGGTAGTGATGACAAATTCACTGGCAATAGCCAATTCGCTGCGCGAGCTGGAAAACGAACCGACATTATTGATGACCGGTGGTACCTGGGATCCGCAATCGGAAGCCTTTCAGGGCCAGCTGGCTGAGCAAATGCTACGCAACTACGATTTTGACCAACTGTTTATTGGTGCCGACGGCATAGATTTAGCCCGCGGCACAACCACTTACAACGAGTTATACAGTTTAAGCCGGGTAATGGCAGAGGTAGCACGCGAAGTTATTGTGATGCTCGAATCTGACAAGCTCGGCCGCAAGATCCATAACCTGGAACTACCCTGGGCCATGGTGAAAGTGTTGATTACCGATGAAGGACTGGCAGTGGCAGACGCTGCACAAATTGAACAACAAGGTGTGAAGGTGATCCGGGTTCAGGCCTGATCTACTGCGACCACTTAATGTAAGCTGATAAATTTCCGGAGAAAGA
>JBFKFH010000028.1:0-20242 GCA_041618685.1 Rheinheimera sp. | reverse complement strand
GGCGCTCAGACATTAAATCATCAAATAAGCGGCGCTTTTACCGGCGAGATCAGTGCAGAACTATTGCTGGAGGCCGGTGCGCGTTACGTAATCGTCGGGCATTCTGAACGGCGCACATTAAATTTCGAAAGTGATGAGTTAATTGCTGCGAAAGTCAGGCGGGCGGTTGATGCCGGGTTAATTCCGATACTTTGTATTGGTGAAACGCAAGCCGAACGGCAACAAGAAAAAACATCTCAGGTTCTTGCGCAGCAATTGGATGCGGTGTATGCTTCGCAGCCCGAATTACTGGCGAAATCAGTGATTGCGTACGAACCAATATGGGCCATTGGCACAGGTGAATCTGCGACGCCGGAACAGGCACAAGCAACTCACGCTTTTATTCGTCAACGGTTGGCTCAATACGATGCGCAATCCGCAGTAAAGGTGAAATTATTGTATGGCGGCAGTGTTAATGCAGACAATTGTACTGCATTATTTCAGCAAGCCGACATAGACGGTGCTCTGGTAGGCGGTGCCAGCCTAAAACCAGCAGAGTTTGCGAAAATTTGCCTTGCAGTTACAAAAGGTGCAAAGGAATAAGCATGTACGAAATTTTGATTGTAGTTTATCTGTTAGTTGCCATGGCTTTAATCGGCTTGGTATTAATTCAGCACGGTAAAGGTGCGGATATGGGCGCGGCGTTTGGCGCCGGTGCCTCAGCTACTGTGTTTGGCTCTTCAGGTACGGGTAACTTCCTGACGAAAACCACCACTATTCTGGCAACTATTTTCTTTGTGCTGAGTATTATTTTAGGTAATTACAGCACAGGTCAGAGTAAGCAGGTTGATGAGTGGCAGGATCTGTCGACACCGGTTGTTGAACAGGTTGAACAGAAAAAAGATGATGCCAGCGATATTCCTGTAGGAAACTGATCCCTTTATTCAGCCGAGGTGGTGAAATTGGTAGACACGCTATCTTGAGGGGGTAGTGTCTTCGGACGTGCGGGTTCAAGTCCCGCTCTCGGCACCAAGTATTATCAATAGTTTGCCAAGGCAATGCTTGCGATAAGCTAATCAGCGCTATATAATAAGCGCCAATTACGGACGCGGGATGGAGCAGCCTGGTAGCTCGTCGGGCTCATAACCCGAAGGTCGTCGGTTCAAATCCGGCTCCCGCAACCAACTTTGCAGCACGTAATGATGAACAAGCAGAGACTTGCTGATTTATCAGTGTTAGCGCGCAGTAACCCGCTTTTGCGAAGTGATTATGTTTTTCAACTAACATTGGCGATATGTTAGTTGGTTGGATGCCCATTCGCCCCGCTAGTTCGGGGCGTTTTCGTATCTGCAGACTCCGTTTTACGCAGTAATGGGCTAGATGCCCTTTTTTTATTTGCTGCAGTTGCTATATCTACTGGCAAAGTAGCTGGCAACCGCAGGTTTTCTGGAGGTCTCGTTGAATAAGCAAGAACAGAAACTGACAGAGCTGTTGCTGCCAACTGTTGAAGCCACCGGCTTTGAATTGTTGGGGCTGGAACTGGTACAGGCTGGCCGTCATTCGACATTGCGTTTGTATATTGATCATGCTGATGGCGTTAATGTCGACAATTGTGCATTAGTCAGCCGAGAGGTTAGTGCAATTTTGGATGTAGAAGATCCTATTACGAATGAATACCTGCTTGAGGTATCGTCGCCAGGCTTGGATCGGCCACTGTTCACACCGGAGCATTTTGCCGCGGTGGTAGGGCAAAAAATTGAAGTGAAGCTGGCCATCCCACAAGATGGCCGGCGTAAGTTTAAAGGCGTACTAACAGCTATTGAAGACGATATGTTGATAGTGGAAGTAGATGGCAAACCCTATCGTTTGCTGATGGATAATGTCGATAAGGCAAACGTGGTACCTGTTTTTTAAGGTATCGGGGCAAAGCGAGGCAACACACAATGGCAAAAGAAATATTATTAGTTGTTGATGCAGTTTCAAATGAAAAATCAGTGCCACGGGAAAAGATTTTCCAGGCATTAGAATTTGCATTGGCAGCAGCCACAAAGAAAAAAAATGAAGGCGACATTGAAGTTCGTGTCAGCATCGATCGCAAGACCGGTTCATACGAGACGTTCCGTCGCTGGCAAGTTATCCCGGACGATCAGGTGCAAGAGCATCCGTACCGTGAAATGACTTTGTCAGCCGCTCAGTACGATGAACCGTCAGTACAGGTTGGTGATTACTACGAAGAGCAGATCGATTCTATCGAATTTGACCGTATTACAACACAAATGGCGAAGCAGGTTATTGTACAGAAGGTACGTGAAGCTGAGCGTTCACAGGTTGTAGAGGCTTATATAGACCAGGTGGGTGAGTTAGTTACCGGCGTGGTGAAAAAAGTTAATCGTGACAGCATCATTGTCGATTTAGGCAATAACGCAGAAGCCATGTTAGGCCGTGACGAAATGTTACCGCGCGAAACCTATCGTCCCGGCGATCGTATCCGCGCGTTACTGTTTGAAGTAAAACCTGAAGCACGCGGTGCTCAATTATTTTTAAGCCGGTCTCGCCCTGAGATGCTACTGGAGCTGTTCCGGATTGAAGTGCCGGAAATCGGCGAAGAAATGATTGAACTGCGTGGCGCTGCACGTGACCCTGGCGCACGGGCCAAGATTGCGGTGAAAAGTAATGATCGCCGTATTGACCCTGTGGGCGCCTGTGTTGGTATGCGTGGTTCACGTGTACAAGCCGTTTCCAACGAGCTGGCCGGTGAGCGTGTAGATATCGTGTTATACGATGATAACGATGCGCAATTTGTTATCAATGCCATGGCTCCGGCGGAAGTGGCTTCTATCATCGTTGATGAAGATGCACATTCAATGGACATTGCAGTGGAAGATGCCAACCTGGCGATGGCAATCGGCCGTAACGGTCAGAACGTTCGGTTAGCCAGTCAGCTTACTGGTTGGGAGCTGAATGTAATGTCAGTCTCAGCAATGAAGCAAAAACATCAGGAAGAAACCGCTAAGGTACGCCAGGTGTTTGTCGACGGTCTGGAAATTGACGAAGATTTTGCTGATGTACTGGTAGATGAAGGTTTCTCGACGCTGGAAGAAATTGCTTATGTACCGATTAGCGAGCTATTGAGCATCGATGGTCTGGATGAGGCCACCGTAGAAGAGCTGCGTAGCCGAGCAAAAGCGGTGTTAACCACCCGTGCGTTAGCCAGTGAAGAGTCACTGGAAGATGCACAGCCAAGCGAAGCGCTGTTAGCGCTGGAAGAATTAGATACCCACATGGCCTATGTACTGGCCAGCAAAGGGGTAACAACGTTAGACGACCTGGCTGAGCTGGGTGTCGATGATTTACTGGAAATTGCTACCATGTCGGAAAAACAAGCCGCCGACCTGATTATGGCTGCCCGTAATATTGTCTGGTTTAGCGAAGAAAATAAGTAGTCAACGGAGGTAACAACACAAATGGCAGAAGTCACTATAGAAAAGCTAGCCAGTGATGTCGGTACTACTGTTGAACGGTTAGTGCAGCAATTCGCTGATGCCGGTATCAATAAAGCAGCCGGACAAATGGTCAGCGAAGATGAGAAAAAATCCCTGTTAGAGCATTTAAGTGCACAGCACGGTGGTAAGGCAGCAGAACCTGCGCGCCTGACGTTAAAACGTAAAGAGAAAACCACGCTGAGCGTTTCAGGTGGTGCTGGGCGTAACCGTGAAATTCAGGTTGAAGTACGTAAGCAAAAAACGTTCGTGAAGAAACCGGTAGTCGATGAAGCGACGTTAAAAGCGCAGGAAGAAGCACGCTTAGCGGAAGAAAAAGCCAACGCCGAAGCTGAGCACGCTCGTCATGAAGCCGAACGCAAAGCACGCGAAATTGCTGCGGCAAAAGCGAAAGAAGAAGCTGACCGTAAGGCAGCTGAGGCAAAGCGTCGGGAAGAGGCTAAGCAGGCTCAGCTGTTAAAAGATGATCCGGAAGAAGCGGCTCGTCGCGCGGCGAAAGAAGAAGCGCGTAAAGAAGCTGACCGTATTCGTCAGCAGCAAGAAGCTGAAGCCTTACGTAAGCTGGAAGAAGAAGCCGCTAAACAGGCTGAAGCAGCGCGTAAACTGGCAGAAGAGAACGGCGAGCGCTGGGCACAGGAAGCTAAAGCAAAACCGGCAGATACGGACGATTATCACCTGACCAGCAATGAGTTTGCTAAGCAGGCTGAAGACGAAGTTGACGCGAAAGAAGAGCGTGCAGGTCGTCGCGGTACCGGTAAAAAGGCGCCTCCGGCTAAAGGCAAAAAGAAAGATGATGCCAATGACAAAGAAGCCTTCAACCGCGCAAACCGTCATGTAAAGAAAAAGAAAACACCAACCAGTATGCAGCATGGTTTTAATAAACCAGCTCAACCGGTTGAGCGTGAAGTAAAAATTGGTGAAACCATCACCGTTGCTGAGCTGGCAGCCAAAATGGCGGTTAAAGCGTCAGAAGTTATTAAAGTGATGATGAAAATGGGCGCTATGGCGACCATTAACCAGGTAATTGATCAGGAAACCGCGGCTATCGTTTGTGAAGAGATGGGCCATAAGTTTACCCTGACCAAGGAAAACGAGCTGGAAGAAGCCGTTATGTCTGACCGTGAAGGTCAGGGCGTACTTGAATCACGCGCACCGGTTGTTACTGTAATGGGCCACGTTGACCACGGTAAAACCTCGCTGCTTGACTATATTCGTAAAGCTAAGGTTGCCGCAGGGGAAGCCGGTGGTATTACCCAGCATATCGGTGCCTACCATGTAGAAACCGAGCGCGGTATGGTTACGTTCCTTGATACACCAGGCCACGCTGCCTTTACCTCGATGCGTGCCCGTGGTGCGAAAGCCACCGATATCGTAATTCTGGTGGTAGCAGCAGATGATGGCGTGATGCCACAAACTAAAGAAGCTATTCAGCATGCGAAAGCAGCCGGCGTTCCTTTAGTCGTTGCTGTAAACAAGATGGATAAGCCAGAAGCCGATCCAGAGCGTGTTCGCAACGAGTTGTCGCAATACGATGTTATCTCTGAAGAGTGGGGCGGTGATGTTCAGTTCGTGCCGGTGTCAGCGAAGTCTGGCATGGGTATCGATGACTTGCTTGAAGCGATTCTGAACCAATCTGAACTGCTGGAATTAAAAGCAGTGAAGGATGGGTTAGCGCGCGGTGTGGTAATTGAATCCCGTCTTGATAAAGGTCGTGGTCCGGTTGCGTCTATCCTGGTACAGGAAGGCACATTGAAGCAGGGCGAAATCGTACTTTGTGGCTTTGAATATGGCCGCGTACGGGCGATGCGTGATGAGAACGGTAAAGATGTGAAATCAGCCGGCCCGTCAATTCCGGTAGAAATCTTAGGTTTATCCGGTGTACCGCAAGCGGGTGACGAAGTTACCGTTGTGAAAGATGAGCGTAAAGCCCGTGAAGTAGCACTGTATCGTCAGGGTAAATTCCGTGATGTGAAACTGGCGCGTCAGCAGAAGTCTAAACTGGAAAACATGTTTGCTAACATGACAGAAGGCGATGTATCAGAGTTGAACATCGTACTGAAGGCCGATGTTCAGGGTTCAGTAGAGGCAATCATCGAGTCACTGATGAAACTTTCTACTGACGAAGTGAAGGTGAAAATTGTCGGCAGTGGTGTCGGTGGTATTACCGAAACTGACGTTACCCTTGCGGCAGCATCTTCTGCTATTGTCATCGGCTTTAATGTCCGGGCTGACGGTACCGCGCGTAAACTGGTTGAAGAAGAAGGCCTGGATTTACGTTACTACGGTATTATTTACGAGCTGTTAGATGAGGTTCGTGCAGCGATGACGGGTATGCTGGCACCAGAGTTTAAGCAGCAGATTATCGGTCTGGCACAAGTACGTGATGTCTTCCGTTCGCCTAAATTCGGCGCAGTTGCCGGCTGTATGGTAACTGAGGGTGTCATTAAGCGTAATGCGCCAATTCGCGTACTGCGTGATAACGTAGTTATATTCGAAGGTGAGCTGGAATCACTGCGTCGCTTTAAAGATGACGTTAGTGAAGTCCGTAACGGTTTCGAATGTGGTATCGGCGTGAAGAACTACAACGATGTGCGCGAAGGCGACCAGATCGAAGTGTTTGAAGTTATTCAGGTTGAACGTACCCTGTAACAGGCACGCAATAAGAAAACAGGGGCCTTGGGCCCCTGTTTTGTCTGCAACAGACAGAGAGATCAAAGTATATGAGTAAAGAATTTTCGCGCGTCGACAGACTGTCGCAACAAATGAAGAAAGAAATGGCGGTGATCCTGCAGCGTGAAATTAAAGATCCACGTTTGCATAGCATGATCACAGTATCCGATGTGGAAGTATCGCGAGATTTATCTCACGCCAAGGTATTTGTCACCTTCTTGGGCCTGGCGGATGATAAAGTCGAAGACAATCTGCAAATCCTGAACGATGCTTCGGGTTTTGTCCGTAGTTTAATTGGCAAACGCATTCAGGCTCGTATAGTGCCGCATATTCGCTTTGTGTTTGACGAGTCGTTAAACGAAGGTATCCGAATGGCAACATTGGTAAGCAGTGCCCGGGCAGACGATGACCGACGCCGGGTGGAATCGGGCCAGCCGCTGGATGACGCTGCAGCGGATGATGATACAACTGACAGCGATGAGCCGAAGAACTAATGGCGCGGAAAAATGCCCGTGCTGTAAACGGTATTTTGTTGTTAGATAAACCACTGGAAGTAAGCAGTAACGGTATATTGCAACGGGTACGCTGGTTATATCAGGCGCAAAAGGCAGGCCATACCGGCGCGCTGGATCCGATGGCATCTGGCTTATTGCCAATTTGTTTCGGTGAAGCCACAAAGTTTAGCCAGTTCCTGCTGGATACAGATAAAACTTATCTGGTTACGGCAACCTTTGGTGTGCGCACCAGTACCAGCGACAGTGAAGGTGAAGTTATCAGCCAAAAGCCGGTTAACTTTAACCAGGCTGCGCTGGAGCAAGCGTTAGCTTCGTTTCGCGGTGATATTCAACAGGTTCCAACAATGTTTTCGGCGCTGAAATATCAAGGCCAGCCGCTGTATCGTTATGCCCGTCAGGGTATTACCGTGCCGCGTGAAGCCCGGCCTATCAGTATATTCCGATTTGACTTGTTGGCGCTAAACGGTGTCAATGCGGATTTTATTGTGCATTGCTCGAAAGGCACTTATATCCGTACACTGATTGATGATCTGGGCGAGATGCTTGGCTGTGGTGCGCACGTTGCTAAGCTGCATCGCACCCAGGTCGGCCCGTTTCACGCAGAGCAAATGATCACGCCTGCCAAGTTGGATATACTGGCCGAGCACAGCCATCAGAGTGCGGACTTCAGTGCAATGGACGCATTGCTGCTACCGCTTGATGCCGGCATTGTAACGATGCCAGCATTGTTGTTGACGGCTGCTGAGCAACACCGGCTGCAGCATGGACAAAGCTGTCAGGTTGAGATGGCGGATATCGCGGCTATCAAACTGCATGGCCCGGATAATAATTTTTTTGGCATTGGCCAGGTTGCGCAGGGTGTGTTGACTTCCCGTCGATTGCTGAACACAGCGGCACTGCAGTGACACACCGAAACGCTTTGTAAATCGGCAGAAAAGTGCTAATATGGCGCCGATTTTTGGGCTTGCTGGATGAGTGATCGGCAATTCCCTGACTTTAGTTCACTCACATTTGGAGTTAAATATGTCTTTAAGCGCTGCTGATAAAGCAAAAATTGTTGCTGATTTCGCTGTTAAGCAAGGCGACACAGGCTCACCAGAAGTTCAGGTAGCCCTGTTAACCGCATCAATTAACCACCTGCAGGGCCACTTTGCCCAGCATAAGCATGACTTCCATTCACGTCGCGGTCTGCTGCGTATGGTTAGCCAGCGTCGTAAATTACTGGATTACTTAAAAGGTAAAGACCAGAGCCGTTACGCAACATTAATCGAGCGTTTAGGCTTACGCCGTTAATTCGCATTCGGTTAAAAAGGGGCTTTGAGCCCCTTTTTTTATATTAAAAATTATTTTTTATCCATAGTTAGCTATTGACTGAACTATCTTTGTGCTTTGGTTACAGAGTATACTAGCACCGTATTAAATGACAAAAATGACATCGCAATTAGGCGATTAAGTAAAGGAAACAAACACGTGACTCCTATCGTAAAATCATTCCCGTTCGGCCAACACACTTTTACCCTTGAAACCGGCGTTATCGCCCGTCAGGCAGATGCCGCAGTGCTGGCCAGCCTGGGTGATACGTCAGTTTTAGTAACGGTAGTGGGCAAGAAAGAACCTAAACCAGGTCAGGATTTCTTCCCGTTAACGGTAAATTATCAAGAAAAAATGTATGCAGCAGGCCGGATCCCTGGCGGCTTCTTTAAGCGCGAAGGCCGTCCAAGTGAAGGCGAAACCTTAACCTCACGTTTAATCGACCGGCCAATTCGCCCGTTGTTCCCGGAAGGTTTTAACAATGAAGTGCAGGTTATTGCTACTGTTGTATCTGTACAGCCGGAAATTCAGCCAGATATCGTAGCCCTAATTGGTACTTCTGCTGCACTGGCCTTGTCAGGTATTCCGTTTGCAGGTCCAATCGGCGCTGCCCGCGTAGGTTATATCAATAACCAGTACGTATTGAACCCATCAGAAGAAGAGCTGAAAAGCTCGAAACTTGATTTAGTGGTTGCCGGTACTGCCGGTGCGGTATTAATGGTTGAATCTGAAGCAGGCATCCTGTCAGAAGACGTGATGCTAGGTGCTGTAATGTATGGCCATGAGCAGATGCAAACTGCCATCAATGCCATCAACGAATTTGCTGCTGAAGGTGCTAAGCCGAAGTGGAACTGGCAGGCTCCTGCGAAGAACCAGGCGTTAATTGAAAAAATTGACACACTGGCGCGTGCGCAATTAGGCGAAGCTTACCAAATTACTGAAAAAGCCAAACGTTATGAACGTATCGGCGAAATCAAGGCCGCGTTAATTGAGCAACTGACTGCGGAATTGGCTGAAGGCGAAGAACTGAACAAAAACGAAGTTGGCGAGATTTTCCACGAATTGGAATCTAAAGTGGTGCGTGGTCGCATTACTAAGGGTGAGCCGCGCATCGATGGCCGTGACCCGGAAATGATCCGTGGTTTAAGTGTAATGACTGGCGTATTGCCACGTACACACGGTTCAGCATTGTTTACCCGCGGCGAAACGCAGGCGCTGGTAACGGCCACGCTAGGTACAGCACGTGATGCACAGAACATCGATGATTTGTTAAGTGCAAAAACTGACACCTTTATGTTGCACTACAACTTCCCTCCATACTGTGTCGGCGAAACCGGTATGGTTGGCTCACCAAAGCGTCGCGAAATCGGTCATGGCCGTTTAGCTAAGCGCGGTGTGTTGGCGGTTATGCCAGATTTCAATGACTTCCCGTACACAGTACGTATCGTTTCTGAAATCACCGAATCAAATGGCTCAAGCTCGATGGCATCGGTGTGTGGTTCTTCACTGGCACTGATGGATGCTGGCGTACCTATTAAAGCCTCAGTAGCGGGTATCGCTATGGGTCTGGTTAAAGAAGGCGACGATTTCGTTGTACTATCTGACATCTTAGGTGATGAAGATCACTTAGGTGACATGGACTTTAAAGTGGCCGGTACTACAGAAGGTATTACTGCGCTGCAGATGGACATCAAGATTGATGGTATCACCAAAGAAATTATGCAAATTGCACTGAAGCAGGCTAAAGCCGCGCGTTTGCATATTCTGAACGTGATGGATCAGGCAATCAGTGGCCACCGTGAAGAAATGTCTGAATACGCACCGCGTATTTACACTATGAAAATTAACCCGGAAAAAATCCGTGAAGTTATCGGTAAAGGCGGTGCAGTTATCCGTCAAATTACCGAAGAGTCTGGCACAACGATTGAGCTGGAAGATGACGGCAGTATCAAAATTGCCGCTACTACAGCTAAAGCTGCACAAATTGCTATCGACAAGATCAACGCTATAACGGCTGAGATTGAAGTGGGTACGATTTATCAGGGCGAAGTAGTACGCATTGTTGATTTCGGCGCCTTTGTAAACGTACTGCCAGGAAAAGACGGTCTGGTACATATTTCACAAATCTCAGATGAGCGTGTGAACAATGTCTCTGAGCACTTAACCGTTGGTCAGAAAGTTGCGGTTAAAGTTCTGGAAGTTGATAAGCAAGGCCGTGTACGCTTAAGTATCAAGGAAGCGAATGCCAAGCCTGCTACTGAGTCTGTAAATGCTGAAGAAAATGCCTAACAGGCTGTTGAGTCGGGTAGCGCTTCTGGCGCTACTTGCATCGTTAGCTGGCGGCTGTGCTTCACAGCAACCAGCTAGTGTTGGCTGGCTTATCCCCGAGCCCCAGCCCGTGTCCTATCGCACGGAACTGGCGATCGCTCGTCTAAGTGAAATACTACAACGCGCTGAGTTGTCAGAAGAGCAATCTGCTCAGCTGTACTATGATCGCGGAGTGATGTTTGACAGTGTCGGTTTACGTTCATTAGCACGGCTTGATTTTATGCGTGCATTGCGCTTAAAGCCTGATATGGCCGATGCCTACAATTTTGTCGGTATTCACCATACGGTTAATGGCGAATTTAATGCTGCGTTTGAAGCGTTTGACTCCGCGCTTGAGTTAGCGCCTGAGCATGAGTTTGCCTACTTAAATCGCGGTATCGCCCTGTACTATGCTGATAAAACCGAATTGGCTTTAGGAGACTTTGAGCGTTTTCTGGCGTTAAAGCCTACCGATGCCTATCGCGTGATCTGGTTATATCTGGCGCAAAATGAACTGTCTGCAGAATTAGCTTTAGCAACATTGAAGCAGAATTTACTGGCGTTGGATCAAACCGCATGGTCGAGCAATATCGTACGTTTTCTTGCCGGCACCATTACAGAACAAGCCTTGTTGGATTCAGTGTTACAGGATCTGTCTAGTTCACAGTTACTGGCGGAACGCTTGTGTGAAGTGTACTTCTATCTGGCGAAATGGCATGAAAGCCAAAATCGTCCGGAACAGGCACTAAGCTACTATAAGCGGGTTTTGGCGACCAACGTATTTGAATTTGTAGAACATCGTTATGCACGGCTGGAAATGGCCCGCCTGCGTGGTGATGGCTTATCTGCCAATGAGTATGATGTACCCTGAGCCAAATGTTCAGTTTTTGACAAAAAGCCGGTTTACCGGCTTTTTTGCTTTTCTGTTGCTTACCGGTTGTCAGCCGGCAATAGACAATCAGTCGCAGCTAATGCAGCGGGCACAGCATGAGCCCACTGCCGCGGTAAAGCTGGCAGGTCAGCGCTTAGCCAACGGTGAACATGCTGCTGCACTACACTGGTTACGTCAGGCGGCTGTGCTGGGTGATGACAGTGCGCTACAACACGCTTTGCAGTTGCAGCAGCGTGAGCAAGGCAGGTTAGCGACCGCAGTATGGTTACAGCAGCAGATAGATGCTGGCGCTATTTCCCCTGCAGCAGTTAGTGCTTCGCAGCGCGCTGAGCTGGGGTTGTGGCAGCTGGCAGATATGCCCCGGGTTGCTGGCTACCAGCATCCGCAAGGCTGTCAGCTGACGCTGCAGCCAGTGGCCAGTCAACAGGCCGGAGTAGTTCGCTGGCAGCAGCTAATACAACAATGGCAAGCTGATACACAACTGACACAGTTACCCGTGTGTTTTTTACCGTTAACCAGGATTAACAGTACTGAGCTTGCCTGCTCAGAAGAGCACAATAGCTTGTTACAGTGTCGTTATGATGTGCTCGATGAGCTGGTAGCAGAGGGAAGCTTCAGTCAATTGCTGGTGATTGCCGGGCGTGGCAAGGCCAGTTATAACAATGGTATTGTGCAGTTACCAGACAATGCTGATTTGGCATTATTGCGCCATGAGTTTATGCATGTGCTGGGTTTTATTGATGAATATCAGCTGCCAGCGCACAACGCCCGTCAACTGTGCCAGCCCGGTGCGCATTATCCTAACCTGATTGTCGGCAAAGACGTATCTGCCTATTTACAGAAATGGCAGCTGAGCGCGCAGGACATCGAGTTAACGCCCGTTGCCAGTTGTCAGCTGACTGGTCATCAGGCATATCGCGTTGTTGCCGCGGCTAATCTTATGCGTTCTTACGAATTGGCGCTGCCGGCATTCTATGTTGCACTGGCGCAGCGTATTTTGGTGCAGTCTGAGCGTCTGATGCCGGTACAATATTACTTTGCCTATTTGGCCCGGCAACAGCAGGACTGGCAGCAATGGCAACACTTTATGCAGCGCGCTTCCGACTGGGGCTATGCCGATGCACAACAAGCATTGGCGCCATAAATATTACCTGTATCAGTGCTCGCTCAATTCGGATAATTCACGGCTTAGCAAGTCGGCATCGCCCAGGTTTAGTTCAAGCAAACGGCGCAGATGCGACACACTGTCGATATCAATTTTTTCACAATGCAGCCCGACAACAGTATCTGAGCAGTGCGCTACGCTGACTTTCATCATCAGCTCAACCGGAAAGTCGTTTAGCTGAATGCGCAGCTGCATTTGTTCAGGTAGGCTTTGCGGCCACTGTTCTGGCTTGTTAATCAGCGCACCGCGCAGCGACAAATCCAGTACTTCAGTGGTTAAACTATGGCTGCCAATATCAAGATGGGCTGTGCCTTTAAAGCTGACCCGGCTAAAGCGTCTGTTGTCCATCCTTACCCCCCCAAATTGCTGTATGAAGCATAGCGGTATTTGTTAAAAATAACAGCTACCGCAGCGCGGTGTTGCCGGTAAGTCGTTAACTGATGTCTTCACCTGCCGCCTGGCGGTCAGCATGATAACTGGAGCGTACAAAAGGACCGCTGGCGACATGTTTAAAGCCCAGGTCGTAAGCAATACGCTTGATCTCGTCAAACTCAGCCGGTGGCATATAGCGTTTAACCGGTAAGTGATGCTTACTGGGTTGTAAATACTGGCCTACGGTCAGCATGTCAACGTCATGTGCACGTAAGTCTTTTAATACTTCAATCAGCTCTTCGGTTGTTTCGCCTAAGCCAACCATTAAGCCCGACTTTGTTGCCACTTCGGGATGGGCGGCTTTATAGCGCTGTAATAGTTGTAGCGACCATTTGTAGTCAGCACCGGGGCGCGCCAGTTTATATAGCCTTGGCGCTGTTTCCAGATTGTGATTAAACACATCGGGTGGTGTCTGCGTCAGAATGTCTAATGCTGTATCCATACGACCGCGGAAATCGGGTACCAGCACTTCAATTTTGATATCAGGATTATGTTTGCGAATTTCGCTGATGCAATCGGCGAAATGCTGCGCGCCACCATCACGTAAGTCATCGCGGTCAACGGAGGTGATCACAACATATTTCAGCTTCATATCACGGATGGTCAGCGCCAGTTTTTCCGGCTCTTCTGCACTGGGTGGTAATGGACGGCCATGGGCAACGTCGCAAAACGGGCAACGGCGTGTGCAGATAGCACCCAAGATCATAAAGGTCGCGGTGCCGTGGTTGAAGCATTCAGTCAGATTAGGACAGGCTGCTTCTTCACATACTGAATGCAAACCATGTTTACGCAACGCGCCTTTAATCTGGTCGATACGCTCTGAGCTTTTCGGCAGTTTAATCTTTAGCCATTCGGGTTTACGCAGCATTTGCTCCGGCTCGGTCGGCAATACCTTTACCGGAATGAGCGCCATTTTTTCCGCGTCGCGTAATTTTACGCCCGGTTCCATACGTGCAGTTTTAGTCATTTTGCCAGTCTAACCCTGTGGTGTGCTGCAGTGTTGCTACATTCAGTTGCTGCATAAAACACTGCACTATTCGTTGTTTGGCCTCAGCAATACTCTGCGGGCCGCCTAAATCTTTAGTTTGGATCATTTGCATCCCGACATAGCCACAAGGGTTTATACGGGCAAATGGTGCTAAATCCATATTGACGTTCAGTGACAGACCATGAAAGGTACAGCCTTTTCGCACTCTGAGCCCCAAAGAGGCAATTTTTGCGTCATCAACATAGACGCCTGGTGCATCGGCTTTGGCATAGGCGGTAATGCCGTAGGGTGCCAATGTCTGGATCAGTACTTGTTCTAGCATGGTAACCAACTGACGCACGCCGAGATTACGTCGCTTTAAATCCAATAGTACGTACACAACCAGTTGTCCGGGGCCATGATAGGTTACCTGGCCGCCGCGGTCGACTTTTACCACCGGAATATCACCTGGAAACAGCAGATGCTCTTCTTTACCTGCTTGGCCCTGGGTAAATACCGGATGGTGCTCCAGTAACCACAGTTGATCAAGTGTGGTGGCGTCTCGCTGATCAGTAAACTGCTGCATCGCCTGCCACACCGTGGTGTAGTCTTGTACGGCAAGCTCCCGGATCACCAATTGCTGTGTCATTACTGGTTCTGTCGGCACTTGTTGTCCGGTATGGTTTGGAATGCTGAGCATTATACCGCCTTATCCACTGAATACGAATGGCAACCTGGGTGGTTCTACCTCAGAGTACGTATCGCACCAGCTCAATCTTGCCAAGCTCTGTATAGAGTAATTCAATATGCTGCTTACTGGTTACCGTCACGCTGACTGATACTGAGTGATAAGTGCCTTTACTGCTGGGTTTTACTGCCGGGCTGTAATCACCGGCATCAGTGTGCTGACGGACAACGGCCATCACCTGATCTACTAACGCCTCGTCCGCCACGCCAAGAATTTTAAAGCTGAACTGGCAGGGAAATTCCAGATATTCGTCAAATTTGGTGTCTTTTACTTCATGCGCCATAGTTGTCTCACTGTCATGGGCTGTACTATTACCGGGTCTATTGTAACAAAAAGTCCCGGGCGTTGCCGGGACTTAAAAGCTAAAGCTGGTGTCTTGGCGAATTAATTAAACTGCATTTTTATGTAATCAATCATTCGGCTGAAGAAACCACCTTCGGCGACATCTTCCAATGCTACCAGCGGGTAGGTCGCGATATCTTCACCGTTAAGCTTTAAATAGACATTGCCAACCTGCTGGCCCTTTGTAATGGGGGCGATGAGCTGCTGGTTCAAGGTGAAATCTGCTTGTAAGTCTTTACGCTTACCGCGGGGAATAGTGACCTGCACCGATTGCAAAATACCAAGCTGGATATTCTCTTTCTCGCCTTGCCAGATGCGCTGTTCAGCAAACTTGTCACCTGCCTGGTAGGGCGCAAAAGTTTCAAAAAAGCGGAAACCGTAAGTCAGCAGTTTTTTATTCTCAGCCTGACGAGCCCGTTCGCTGTTGGTGCCCATAACCACGGAGATTAACCGCATACCGTCACGGGTGGCCGATGTTATTAAACTAAAACCCGCTTCGTTGGTATGGCCGGTCTTAATGCCATCAACATCCAGGCTGCGATCCCACAACAGAGAGTTACGGTTGTATTGTTTGATATTGTTGTAACTAAATTCTTTTTCGGCATACAGCGCATATTCGTCCGGTACATCACGAATCAACGCGGCAGACAGCGTTGCCATGTCGCGTGGAGTTGAATAGTTTTCTGCGCTGGGTAAACCGTGGGCGTTACCAAACCGGCTGTTATGCATACCCAAGCGCTGTGCGTGGGCATTCATTAAATCAACAAAGGCGCTTTCGCTGCCGGCAATATGTTCAGCCATCGCGACACAGGCGTCATTACCAGATTGAATAATAATACCTTTATTCAGATCAGCCACTGAGACCTGGGTACCCACTTCAATAAACATCAGTGACGATCCCGGGAAGTTCTTTGCCCAGGCATTTTCACTGATAGTGACCATGTCTGTGTTGCTGATATTGCCGTTTTTCAGTTCAGTACCAATAACATAGCTGGTCATCATCTTGGTTAAACTGGCTGGCGCCAATGACATGTCGGCGTTATTTTCTGCCAGTACTTTACCGGTATCAAAATCGATTAGAATATGGCCTTTTGCCGCAACCTCCGGCGGTTCAGGGAGTACCGACTGTGCCTGTACAGTCAGACTGAAGCTGGCAAGGGTGAGGGCGGCGACGGAGAAAACATGGCAATAACTATTCATGAGACCTGTTCTTTTATTTTATTAAGGATATAGGTTAATAGGTGTTCAGCTACACAACCGGCTATCAGAAAAGTAAGCCGATGGAAAGCTGCCTGCACGCAATTGGCTAAGCCACTGTTGCGCTTGTTGCTTATCACTTGTAGGACCTACTAACAGTCGAAAGATTCCGCTGGCAGGGCGTATTTCTGTTGGTAGTGCCTGTTGTTGTTTTAGTTCACGTTGTAGCTTGTTCAGCTTAGCGCTGTCTGCACTGGCAAACACCTGAATAAAACAGTGTTCCACCACACCAGCCTGCGCCAACATTGCTGGTGACTGTATCAGCTCCAGCTGAACTCTGGCTGTACCCTGTTGCAGCATGCCCAATTTATTCGCTGCAGAGTACGACAAATCAATAACCCGTTCCGGATGAAACGGGCCTCGATCGTTGACCCGAACAATGGCCGTTTTTCGATTGTCCAGATTCGTCACTTTAACATAAGACGGAAGTGGCAAAGTTTTATGTGCCGCCGTCATGCCGAACATGTTATAGGTTTCGCCGTTAGATGTCAGGTGGCCGTGGAATTTATTACCGTACCAGGATGCAATACCCAGCTCAGTATATTGTGTAGCGCTGACTAAGGGGGTGTAATGCTGACCAAACAAACTATATGGCTTATTACCGCCGCGGCTTAATGACTCTGCCTGCGGTACCGGATCGGTCATTTCAAGTAACGTAGGCAGGCGCTGTGGAATACTGTCTTTTTGCTGTGAGTAACGACCGGCATTAGGTTCTGCCGCTTCACTGGCTGACGAATGGTCAACGGAATTGTTGCGCGGGCTGCTACAAGCGCTAAGCAATACCGATAAACACAGCATAAATAATACTTTTTTCATTATGGGGCTGCCAACATACGTTTATGAGTGCCTACTGACATAATTACACCAAATGCTGCCATCAATGTCACCATAGATGTACCGCCATAGCTTATCAGTGGCAGCGGTACGCCAACTACCGGTAATAATCCTGATACCATGCCTATATTGACAAAGACATAGACAAAGAACGTCAGTGTAAAACTGCCGGCTACCAGCTTGCTGTAATTGTCCTGAGCTTTGGCGGCGATGATCATGCAACGCGTAATGACAAATAAGTACAAGCTAAGTAACACCAGCACACCGAGCAGACCAAGCTCTTCGCTAATAACGGCAAAGATAAAGTCCGTGTGGCGTTCTGGTAAAAACTCTAACTGGGATTGGGTTCCCTGCAAATAGCCTTTGCCTTCTAAGCCGCCAGAGCCAATTGCTATTTTCGACTGAATAATATGGTAGCCAGAGCCCAGAGGGTCGCTTTCCGGATTGAGAAAAGTGAGTACCCGTTGTTTTTGGTAGTCATGCATCAGGAAAATCCACAGCACGGGCAAAAAAGCAGACAACAAGCCGCCAACAACGGCGATAATACGCCAACTCATGCCTGACATAAACAATACAAACACGCCGGCTGTCGCAATAAGAATGGAAGTGCCTAAATCAGGTTGTTTGGCGATGAGCAATGTAGGGATGGCACACATAATAAAGCCCAGCAGCAAATGCCAGAGTCGCGGCGGCAAGCTGTGTGTGGCAATAAACCAGGCCACCGCCATTGGTACTGCCAGCTTCATTATTTCGGACGGCTGAAACTTCATAAAACCTAAATCCAGCCAGCGCTGCGCGCCTTTACCCACATGGCCAACCAAAAGTACGGCTACCAGCAAGCCTAAACCCGCCAGAAACAAAGGCAAAGACCAGCGTTTAAGCGTTTGCGGTTTAATTTGCGCCACCACCACCATCACGGCTAAAGCCACACCTAAGCGGATCAGCTGGGCTTTCATCATCATCATGTTCTGGCCGGACGCGGTGTATAAAATCATTAGCCCAAAACCAATCAGCGCAATGACGCCCAACAATAAAGGGCCGTCGATATGAAATAATGCCAGTCTGCTGTGCCGGGCATGTGCACTAAACTGTTCATTCATCGCGGTTTACTCCGGCGGTAAAATAATAATCCATCACCTGACGGGCAATGGGGGCCGCATTGCTACCACCGCCACCGGCATTTTCCAGTGCCACCGCGATAACGATTGATGGCTTGTCGTAAGGAGCGTATCCGATATACATCGCATTATCACGTAAACGCTCGTCTATTGCGTCTGCATCATACTTTGCATCCTGAGCAATGGCGGCAAGCTGTGCGGTACCGGTTTTACCTGCGGCGTCGTAACTGGCGCCAATAAATGCTTTGTGCGCAGTGCCACCGACATCTTTAACCGTTCTGTGCATGGTATCCATGACCACTTTCCAGTTGTTTGGGTTAACAACGGTTATCGCCGGTGTTAGCGGCGGCGAATGCGGTGTTGTGGTTTGATCATCACTAAAAGCTGTCACCAGATGTGGTGTGGGTAATTGCCCCTGATTCAGCAGCACCGCCGTTGCCACAACCATTTGTAAAGGCGTGGTGGTCCAGTAGCTTTGGCCAATGCTCAGCGGGACAGTGTCGCCCGGATACCAGGGCTGATTGTGTCTGGCGCGTTTCCAACCCCGTGATGGCATAATACCGCTGCTTTCTTCTAAAATATCAATGCCACTTTTTTCGCCGAAGCCCATTTTTCCCATGTAGTCAGAGATGCGGTCGATGCCCAGCTTAATACCCAATTCATAGAAAAAGGTATCACAGCTTTTCGTGATAGCCGTGTATACATCAACCCAGCCATGCCCCCAGCGCAGGTGATCACGAAAGCGGTGGTCGCTGTTGGGGAGCGTAAAGAAGCCTGGATCCCAAATTTTGGTCGCCGGCGTAATGGTGTTCGTTTCCAGGCCAAGTAACGCCAGGTGTGGCTTGATGGTAGAAGCGGGCGGATAGGTGCCCTGTGTCACCCGGTTAATCAATGGCCGGTCGCGGGAGTTAAGTAGCGCGTTGTAATTGGTTGAACTGATACCATGGACAAATAAATTCGGGTCATAGCTGGGGTTGCTATAAAATGCCAGCACAGCGCCGTCACGCGGGTCTATCGCAACTATAGCGCCACGCTGTTGTTTTAGTACCTGTTGTGCGGTTAATTGCAGGCCAACATCCAGACCAAGATGAATATTTTGTCCTGATACCGCAGGTACTGAGCGTAGCACCCGGATCAGTCTGCCGCGGTTATTAACCTCAACTTCCTGATAACCCATAGTGCCGTGCAATTCACGCTGATAAAAACGCTCCAGGCCGATTTTACCAATATCCCGGCTGGCGGCATAATTGGCAGATTCGCCATCGCTGTCCAGTTGTTGCAGTTCGCGGGTGTTAATTTTACCAATGTAACCCAGTGCGTGGGTAAACAGGTCACCAAACGGATAGTGCCGGGTCAGGCGGGCTTCAACAGTGACTCCGGGAAACCGATACTGGTTAGCCGCCAATATGGCTACTTCAGTGTCGTTGAGCTGTTCTTTTAACGCAATACTGTTGAAACGACGCTGGGCTTTAACTTGTTTTAAAAACGCCTCGGTTTGTTCATTGCTAATGTCAATTAATCGCGCCAGCTCGGCCAATGTCTCGCTCATGTCGGCGATTTGCTCTGGCACCAGCTCCAATGAAAAAACCGGCCGGTTCTCAGCCAGCAAGATGCCGCTGCGGTCATAAATCAGGCCACGGTTCGGTGCCATTGGCACGACTTTAATGCGGTTGCCTTCTGAACGGGTCTGGTAGTCCTGGTAGGACACGACTTGTAACTGATACTGGTTATATATGATGAGGCTAAATAGCGCGACCACAATGGACATGGCCACTACAGCCCGGCGGTTAAACAGTCTGGCTTCGGCAGCAAAATCCTGAATGGCAACGCGTTTCTTAAACATCTTTACTCGCGATGATACGGATGATTAGTACAGATACTCCAGGCCCGATACAGTGTTTCGGCCAGTACCACCCGAACCAGTGGGTGGGGTAAGGTTAACGCAGACAGTGACCATTTGGCTTCGCTAGCGGCAATACATGCTGGTGCCAGGCCTTCTGGTCCGCCGACCAACAGGCAGACATCACGGCCGTCACGTTGCCAGTCGGTTAGCTTTGCGGCCAACGCCGGGCTGCTCCAATTTTCGCCTGTTACTTCCAGCGTGACTATTTTGCTGCCGCGTGGCACTGCAGCAAGCATTTTCTCGCCTTCCTGCTCCAGAATGCGTTTAATATCAGCATTTTTACCGCGCTTGCCGGCGGGTAT
>JBFKFH010000027.1:0-20879 GCA_041618685.1 Rheinheimera sp. | reverse complement strand
TCTCACCGTGATCGTCAGGCACCGGTGCCAAAAACAAGTTATTCCAAAACAAACTGTTGTCTTTGCGGTAATTTTTCAGAACGACAGAGCATTCCTGTCGGTCTGCTATCGCTTGGCGGATCTGCCCGAGCACGAGGCTATCGCTATGTTGCCCCTGTAAAAAGCGACAATTGCGGCCCAATACTTCCACAGCGCTATAACCGGTTAGTTTTTCAAAGGCGCTATTGGCATAAACGATTGGCATGTCTGGTTTTAAAATGTCGGCAATCAAAACACCATTCGATGTGGCATCGACCGCGCGCTTAAACAACCGCAATTGCTGCTCTGCCTGCAAACGCTGAGTGATGTCTTTAGCCATACCCATAATACCGTTAATTGCGCCATCCACCCGCGCAGGCACCAGTGTAATAGACAGCACAAGTTCATTACCTGTGCGCGTTATAACATTGGCCTCAAACCGCTCAGCATTGCCGGCAAACGCGCTGACAATATGCTGCTGCACGCGGGCTAAATGCTCAGGCAAAATGATTCTGTCAAAATGCATTGATGTCAGTTGCGCCAGTGAATAATCTAACAGCTGGCAACCGGCCTCATTCATGTCAGAAAAATAGCCTTCGGTATTAATAATATAAACCGGCTCCGGGTTAAACTGATACAACGAGCGGTACCGTTGCTCACTCTGTTGCAGCAACCGTTTTTGTTCCGAGCGCTCAATGGCAACCGCGGCAAAACGACTGCAGGTGAGCATTAATTCCAGCTCATCTTTGCGGATGCTGCGCGCCTCAGTACAGTACAGGGCGAAAGTACCCAACACTTCCTCATCCTTTGACACCATAGGCATCGACCAGCACGCTTTAACGCCCTCCGCTAAAACGATATCAGCCATACCCTGCCATTTTGCGTCTGTGGCAATATCATCTGTCACCACCAGACTTTTTTGATAAGCTGCGGTGCCACAGGCGGCCTGATTATCTGCAACCGGTAAACTGGCCATGTCGGTGCAATAGCGCTGGCTAAATGATGGCGCCGCCATCAGTAATAATCGGTCAGCTGATTTGCGCCTTACACACGCCCGAACAGTTTTACTTTGAGACTCTGCCATCTGGCAGATACGCTGAAAAATATCAATGACCGGCTGCTCGGTAGATATCAGTTTCAGCACTGCCTGCTGATCCTGCTGATATTGCTCTGTTCGCACCATCTCATTTACGTTGCGCGCAACAGCGTATAACGTATTAACGCTGCTGACATAGTTTGCAGCCCACATCAGATGCACAGTCCGGCCATCCCGACGAATATAACGATTGCGGAAATTCTGAGTCAGCTTGCCGTGTTCGATAATTTGCTCAGCTTCGTGCTCTGTAATCGCCTTATCATCCGGGTGAGTAAAGTCTATAAACGCCCTGCCTATCAACTCGTCAGGCTCATAGCCCAAAATCTGCTTACACGACTCGCTAACGTCGATAAAACGTCCCTGCGCATCTACCAGACAAATCATATCGGCAGAGTTAGCCATAATTTGCCGGTGCTGCAGTTGCAACTTTTTTTGCATAGTCAAACTGTGGCGTAGTCTTTCGTTCCCAACAGCCAGGCGCATATGCTGGCGCTGTATAAGCTGCTGATACTGTGCACCGATTAGCGCTAATATAGTGGCGAGCCAACCGCTGAATAACACCACCTGCGAGATCTGTCTGACGTAATGTACTTCTACGGCAACATCTCGATAAAGCGCTAGCCGCCACGTTAGCTGGTTAAGTAAATCTACTGCCTTACTATCGATCAGCAAATAGCTTGCTTTGGCATCCATACCGCTGAATACCGCATTGCGTTTATCTTCATATGACACCGTCATGCTATATCCGGCAGGAACAATGATTGGCATCAATCTTTGTAGTAGTGCGGCAACATCCAGGCTGGCAACAACGGCCCGAAATTGAGAGGCATTAGGTTGCGGCAGCAGTGCCACTAACAAGGTGTGTTCAACTTGGCTGTCATAACTTAAGCTAAGTTTAGGAACTGACGACTCCGATACATTCTCAGCAAGCCGGTTTACCGGCGTTATCACATAATTATTAAACCACTGATCAATAGCCTGCGATGAAGCATGTGAATGGTGCACCTTGCCCTCGGTATCAACAATGGCTATGTAGTCAATGTGGGTAAAGTCACGCAGGTAACTGTGTGTTTCCAGGGTTAACTGGCCAGATGTTACAGCATTGCCGTTATAAATAAGCCGTTCAGCCAGTCGATAGATCAGGCCATATTGTTCTTTTAATATTTGCGACAGTTGCTGTTCAAACTTATCCGTGGTGTCAGTAAATACTTTTTGGTTATTCGCCGCCACCTGATGCATAAAGTGCAGCCATAGCAAGATGGTCGCGATGACTACCCCACCAGCTAGCCAATTTATCGGCGAGCGCCACTGTTCGCGCAGTTTTACCCGGCCGGCAAATACCGAAGCGCCGCCGGCAATGGCAATAAATAACATGAAAAATGCCGTATTAACCGCCATCGAAACATTATTATCTAACAGCGTGCCAGCCGGTGGCGTTGCGCTTGCCGTAACCATTAAGGTTACAATCAGCAGCAAACCAAACTGACATAGCAGGAATAATATTTTGCCAGACGTACGCATCGGAAAAATACGCCACAACCAGCTAACAATAAAAACCAACCAGTAGATTTGTTGCAATTTAGGCAAAGCACTCAGCGGCTTATCGTGATATACATCAGGCAACAGTATGCTGATATTGCCCCCTGCTAAAGAGACGACTACAAAAGCCAGCATTAAGCCGTGCGCGGCCAGCAGCAGTTTCACCTTTTTTGTCCCTGCTGCTATAACTACCAACGCTGCTAACATCAGCAATAACAAGGTATTAAAAGGAATCAGTGTTAGATGCCGTAACGCTTCGGTATTAACTGACAGATCAATCAGAACCGCTAAACTGCCCATACAGAGTAATGCCAGGCTGCTGCAATAGAAGCTAAAGCCAACCATTGCAGTAATAGATGCCCGGGCGTTAGTATGCATAAGGTACCTCATGGTTTAGCGCAAAGTTTGTGCAAACATGCCAGTAATGTGGCCTTGCTGCATGGCTTAGACAGTACTGCATCGAGCATTACGCCGTTAGCTTGACCAAGCGCAGCATCAATGTCGCCGCTGATTAATACCCGTTTTATCGCTGGATATCGGTGTTGCAGGGTTAAAAGTAATTCCGTACCACTAACCTGTGGCATCTGCTGGTCGGCGACGACAATTTGAAGATCGGAAATATTATGCTGCTGCCAAAATGAGGCTGGCTCTGGCAGCAAAAAGCAATGAAATGGGCTGCCACGTAGCATTCGCTGATAAGCCTGTAGCATGTAGTTGTCATCATCAACAAACATGACATTAGTCATCTGCCACATCCTGTCGCGTCAGTTCATTGCGTACGCACTGCTGCAAATCCTGCCAGCAAGGTTTAACGTAGCGGGCTAAAGCCGTTATTGCCGTACCGTCCTGGTCACGAACCGCACTTCCCAGCTGGGTGCACAACGCGGCAAACTGCAGCGCACCGCACAAGGCGGACATGCTTTTCAGATTATGCGTCAGCCGGGCAATGTCATCATAGTGTTGTTCCGCTAAGGCTAGCTCAAGTAACTCAACAAAATGTTCTGCTTCGCGATTAAAACCATTGAGGGCAAAGCACACCGTATCAGCGCTGACATCGCCATACATTTCCGTCAGCACTCTCAGTTCCAAGACTGGCAGCTCCAAGACTGGCAGCTCAGCTATCGTAGGTGTGTTCGGTTTCATCATTTTTCTGGATAATGGGTCGGTTGCAGGTTTGCATCCACCAGTACGACAGCTTTTTTAATAACGCTAACACCTGGGCGTGATGCTTAATATTGATACTGTTTAATTCTTCAGCCAGTGGTTTTAATTTTTGCAGCCGCTGGGAAAACAGCAGCCAAAACTCCCGACGACGCTCTTTGTACTTGATGTTATTGGCAATATGGCAAAGGTAATCTAAGGCTTCACACGCTCGTTTGCGCTCACTCTCAATGGCAACTGTTTTACAATTGCCGACAAACACATTATGGAAACAGCTGACATTAAACGCGAAATTACGCAGACGGCGATCAAGCTGAAAGTAACCTGTGGTCGCATTTTCTGGCCAAACCAAGAAATCCCGCTTGGCTTTCTTCTCACCGGCTTCGTCTGTTTCTTGTAATTGATCGGCTTTCGGATCAGATAGCTCCCGTACGATAGCGGCACTTATTTTACGATTCTCGTCAGACAACAGAGGTCGGCTCAGCGCAAAATCGGTGTCCAGCGCCGCATAATGCTCAACGGGTTGAATCAACTTTTTATGCTGCAGATGGTATTGGATCTTCTTTGTTAATTGTACAGACGTAATCGGTTTTACCAGAAAGTCATTCACATCAAAACTAATGCTTTGCTCGATTAGCTCGCGGTAGGCGTTACCTGAAAATATAATCACCGGAATATCATGCGCGGTGCTACTAAAATGGCCAGCTCTGACTTTATAGACCAGTTCTAAACCAGTCGGCACTTTCATTTCAATATCTGTGATTAATAAATCGATTGGCTCACTTTCAAGCACCTCTGACGCAGCTTTGCCATCCAAAGCCTTAAAAACCCGACATCCTGTCACCTTATTAGCTACACCATAAAGAAAGTCGCACATGAGTATCACGTCATCTACAACCAGGACGTTAGCAATTTTCAATAGCATCTAATCAATTCTGCCTTGAGGTGAAAATCAGCATTTTCACCAAGTATGTTGATTTAAAAATAAGCTCGATTACGCAAAAGTATAAGTCATTTTCTACCATCTAGCTTAATACGGTGTTACTTCTGTGCAACCTGATACCAATCTGTCCAACTGCGGGTTAGCGTAAACACAGCGTAGCTGGCAAATTCGGAAATGAGCTTGCTGTATAAATCATAGTTGGTCAGATTCACTGTCAGCAGGCAGCTGATAGTGCAGTTAAGCTGACGAAAAGTCTGGCTGGAGCTAGTTAATACTTTGCTGGTTAAACCGTGGTAGCGGATTAGTTGCCGCACCCGCCAGGCATGAAAATCGGTGGTCAGAATATAGTCTGGTTGTAACCCGGCTATTGCTACCAGGCTGTTAAACTCCTGATAAGTATTTTCGCCACCATCAAAACAGTTAATGGCCAGATTATCTGTCAGTTGCAACAAGTAATCGACATAGGGTTTGCAATAGCGGCTGGTTATCACCACACTGCCTCCATTTGGCAGCACCTGAGCCAGCTGCTGCAACCGCGCACTGGCACAAGCAGTAAGCTTATGCTCTGTTCCGCCACAGCCGAGCAATACCACCACACTGTCCGGGGCAACAGCATAATTGCTGATCTGCGGGCTATACCAGTGCCGAACCTGGTTAGCCACTATGCTGTTGCCCGCCAGATAATAAAACGCCAGTAACAACCACAAGCCTTTTTTACGATAGCGCAAGCTTGCCACCAGCAACCCGAGTAACACCAGGTTATGTGGAAAGAAAAACGGTTCAATAAATTCTTTCATGCTTACTCCAGCACGGTTTTGTTGCACGGCGGCGGCTGCATAATGTTGTGCAGCAATAAAACATTACATAATGCCCACGGTAGCCACAGCATACCTGAGGTAAGAATATGTCCGGCGACAGATGATACCAATAGCAGCAGCAGGTTTAGCAGCAGTAAACAACGAGCAGTACCATGCGTTCTGGCCTGCCAGCTTGCGCGGATAAATACCGCAAAGGTCAGCCCCCACAACAGTACGCCCGTAACACCGTGAAACACCAGTAAGTCAAACCAGTCAAGTTCAGCAAAATACTTCTTCAGATAGAGCGCAATGCCCCCTTGGCCGACACCCAATAAGTGCTGCCAATCGCTATAATGCGCCAGTGCAGCTTGCCAGATTTGCCCGGCGTAAAAATCGCGTGAGGATAATAAAATACCGCTTATGCCACGCTGTTGGTACACAAAGCTAAGCTTGTCATAAATGCCCAGCGCCCGTAGCAGGCTTGGGGCATTAAACAGCAACAGCAAAAACAACAGCAACAACACCAGTAAAGCGGTAATCACCCAGCGCTTATGTTGCTGCCAGAATGATAAGCGCTGCATCAGCAAAGGTATCAGCAACACCAGTAGCAACACGCCAAATAAACCGGTTTTGGTTAGCAGCAACACCGCGACACTCAGTGCTATCGCGCTTACCAGCGCATAAATAACTTTGTTTTCAGGCCAGCTGATTGCCAGCAGCGCGCAGGTTAGCACCAGCAGTACTGCAGATAATTCATTGGTGGAGTAAAAAAAGCCTTTGATACCTAAAAATGACTGCGCTACGCCTTCCAGCGGTTGATAGGCGCTAAAGCCCCCTCCGGCCAGACCCGCCAGGGTATTTAACAACAACACCAGCGCGCTGCAATATACTGTCCATTTCAACACCTGCACACTGCGCTGCGGTAAACGCTGTGCCAATGTCGACAGGTAGCAAAATGCCAGTAGCGGACTGATGGCTTTTAATGCCAATTGCATATCGGCTAAAGCCCAGCGCAGTGGCAAGGCGGGCCAGTGCAAGGCTGGCCCCAACAGCAAAACCAGCAACAGCGCCGCAAAAGCAGCGACCAGCCTGGGTTTATCCGGCAGTAACGATACAACCATTAATGTCAGTAACAACAGTTTGTAACTGACCGACAACGCAAAACCACTGCCATATAGCTGCAGCAAGGCACCGTTCAGGCAATCGACCAGTAAAAATACCGGTAACAGCCATAACAGCAGGTTGTCACTGGTTGTTTGCAAACGATTCATGTACCTGTCTGACATTATTTTTTGAACAGCCCGGCCAGGCCTTTGCTGAATAGCTTAATACGCCAGCGACTGAGTAGCGCCAGCTTATGCTTGATATAATAGCGCCATTTCAATTTAACTAAGCCATAACGACTGCTACTGAGTAGTTGTGTCAACGTCAGCGGTATATGTTCCATGCATTGGCGGTAAAACATCTGGTTTTGTAAATTGCGCTCGCTCATCAGCGCGCGATGTTTGGCAACAAACTGCTTATGCGCATCCAATCTTTTGGGCGAATTGGTGATCCGGCCTAATTCATGACCAACATTCACTTTGTAACTCGGTGTGGCAATACGTAGTGCAGGGCCAAATGCCGATACCACTCTGACCCACATATCGTAATCCTGAAACGCCGCCAGGGTGACATCAAAGCCACCTAATTGCAGCATACGCTCGCGTCGTACCAGTGCCTGATTTGACAGCGTATGTAAATCAAGCAACTCTGGCAACGACACCAGCTTCTGACTGGCAAATAATGCTTTTTGCACCGTACCATAGTCCCAGATATAACCAGAGCTAACGCAACTGTATTTATCGTCGTAAGCGTTGTACAGGCTGCTCAAACGTTGTGGCAAAAATTCATCGTCATCGTCAATGCCGGTGACAAAATCACCTTTGGCAGCTGAGATTGCCCGGTTGCGGGCGGCACAAGCCCCCTGACCTGTTTCTTGGCGGAAAAAACGGATGCGCTCATCATTAATATATTTATTGGTCAGAACCGGCCAGGTATCATCGGTTGATGCATCGTCAACCACCAGCAATTCAAAGTGCGGATAATCCTGTGCTAAAACCGACTCAATAGCCCGTATTGCCATATCAACCCGGTTAAACGTCGGCATATAAACGCTGATCAACGGTAATTGTTGCCTGTGCATAGTTTTCGTACCTGAAGTATTAAATTTTACCGGTCCAGTACCACCAGACATAACGTAACAGGCCAAGCTGACGGCCAATACGACTGGGTTGAGATAGTAGCCGATACGCCCATTCCAGATTTAGCCGGCACCACAGTGCGGGTGCCCGTTTAACATTGCCGGTGAACACATCATAGGTACCGCCCACGCCCATATAAAAACACTCGGGGTGTTGCGCGCGGATCCGCTGAATTAATAACTCCTGTTTAGGCGAGCCCATCGCCACACTAACAATTCGGGCACCGCTGTGTTTAATTTGAGCTATCAGTTGTGCTTCATCAGTAAAATAGCCATCCACTGCGCCAACCAGATTAACCTGCTGCTGGCGTAACTTCGCTGCTGTGCGCTGGTTAATATCAGGTTTGGCACCGACGATAAACACTGGTACCTGATAGGTTGCGGCGCGTTGCATCAGTTGCTGCCATAGCTCACAACCAGGAATCCGTTGCACCGTCATCTTCAGCCGTTTACGCATAACTTTCACCACGCCAATGCCATCTGCATAGCGAATGTCTGCGGCGGCAATCACGTCGGCAATCTGCGGCGATCGCATGGCGGTAAGAACTTTTTCCGGATTAATTGCAATGGCAGAGCCAGCATATACGCTGCCATCCGGCCGGACGATAAATGCCAGTAGTTGCTGCATATCGGTAAAAGCCGACACCTGCACCGGGCCCACCATGACCTGGGCAATTTGTGCTTGTAATGCGGTTGTGCCATCACTCATAACATGACTCTCTGATATACCTGTTGTAGTTCATTCACCACCTGCCCCAGCAAATACTGCTCGGCACGGGTTCGGCTTTGATATTGTAACTGCTGATATTGTGTTTCCGACTGGCTGAAAAATCGCTCCAGTGCGTGGGCAAAACGATTTTGCAGCTGGGCTTCGTCGCCTTGCTGGCTAACCAGAATGCCGTTGACCCCATCAACGATTTGCTCGGCGGCACCGTCAGTGTGCGTCGCAATAACCGGCGTATAGCACGCCATCGCTTCTGCCATCACCAGACCGAAAGCTTCATGGCGCGATAAACTGATAAAACAACGCGCCTGACTGTACAACGCTTTTAGCGCTGCACTGTCTTTTGGCCCGACAACCAACACATTAGGAAACTGCCGGGCGGCAGTATGCAACCTGTCTAGCCAGGGGCCCGCTCCAGCAATAACCACTTTCTTATCTTTTAACACCGGTAGCAATGCCAGCAACCGATCCATACCCTTATTTTGATCCAAACTGCCAACATAGAGCACATCTATACTTTTATCCTGCCAGCTAAGTGGCTCCGCCTGGCAGAATAACTCGCTTATGCCGGCCGGTAACACCTGGGCCGGAGTTGCCGGTAAACTAAAATGCGTGGCCAGCGCTTTACTGGCAAAGATCCACTGATCAACTTTGCCGGCGCACCAACGATACAGTTTACCTGGTGGCTGATATTTGTAGATATCACTACCATGACAGGTAACGACTATTTTTAACTTTGGGTTGCGCAGCGCCTTATACAATAAGGCCAGCCAGATCGTCGGATAGAAGAAATGTACATGCACAATATCAAAACGCCGCCGGCTGAGGATATAGCGCCAGATAAAATCCAGCGTAAAAACCGGATATTTCAATAATTTGTTCAGCAAAGAGTCACTGTGCCAGCGCATATAATGATAAGCAGGATGCAACGCCGCCAACGCCCATACCTGGTTGTGCACAAACTTGCCCTGGAATGGCGCGGAAGGCTTGGGCCCCATGTTACTGAGAATTAGGATATTACTGGTAACGGCTTGCACGTAAATTTCTACCCCAACAGCCACACGGACTGTGTACAATACTTGTTGTCAGATTAAAAAACACTTAGTTTATAGCGTATTGCGCTACAAACAGTAAGGCAGTAGTAATAACTGATTTCAGCTGACGCCAGGCTGAATATGCGTGAATACACCCTAACCACCGGATCGCCCAATGTCTGAATCTGTTTTGTTCTTTCTTACCGCATTTTTCAGTGCCTGCGCGGCCATCTGGCTGCTGTATCCACTGTCGGTCCGTGTTGGTCTGGTCGATATTCCACGCGGGCGCAAGCAGCATCAGGGCGCCGTGCCACTCATTGGGGGCATCGCCACCTATTGTGGGCTGGCTTTAGCATTACTACTGTTTGCAGATAGCAGTATCGCACCGTTTTACTATCTGGCTTGCAGTGGTGTCATTGTCGTTCTGGGTGTATTTGATGACTACCTGGATTTAAGCGTTAAATTGCGTCTGGCAGTGCAGACTCTGGTGGGCCTGGCAATGACCTATAGTCTGGATCTGCACCTGGCGACGTTGGGCAATCTGTTCGGTTTTGGCCAGGTAGAGCTTGGCTGGCTGGGGCTGCCAATAACCCTGATTGCGGTAATTGCGGCTATTAATGCCTTTAATATGACCGACGGTATAGATGGCTTAGCCGGCAGTTTAAGCCTGGTTAGCTTTAGCACTATCGCCATTTTTATGTCGTTGTGGGGCCAGCAGCACTACGCCATGTTAGCGCTGGTCATTGTGCTGGCGATGCTGCCGTACCTGGCTTGCAACCTGAACCTGCTACCCGGCCGGCGCATTTTCCTCGGTGATGCCGGCAGTATGTTAATTGGCCTGAGCGTAATTTGGTTATTGCTTATTGGCACCCAAAGTGAAAGTGCCAGCTTTCGTCCGGTTACGGCGCTGTGGATAATTGCAATTCCGCTAATGGACATGATAGCGATCATGGTACGCCGTATTCGCAAAGGACAGTCACCGTTTCAGGCAGACCGTGAACATCTGCATCATATTTCATTGCGCCTTGGCTTAAATTCACGGGAATCACTGATGCTGATCACCAGTCTGGCGTGTATCTTCGCCAGTATTGGGGTTATCGGCGAGTATCTGTTAGTTCCTGACGTCGTTATGTTGCTGCTATTTTTAACGGTGTTCGCGGTATACCTGTATCTGCTGCAACATATCTGGCGTATCATTTCGCACTTTCGACATAAGCGGCTGCTGCGCCGCCGTCCCAAGGTAGTTAAGTAGTGAACATTATCAAAAAACTTCTGCAAGCCCGTGCTACTGCGATGCTCGGTGACAAGCTGGTAAAACTGGCTGCCGGTGCAGTCCTGACGGTATTCGTCGCCCGCATGCTTGGTGCCAGTGAATTGGGTGTGTATTCCATCGTAATGGCTTGGAGTGCGTTTTTGGTACCGATGACCAGCCTTGGTCTGAACAATATTGTCGTCCGGCAAATGGTCAAACAGGAGCTGGGACGCGAGGCGATGACGATACTATACAGCGCGATAAGTATGCGCTTGCTAACCGGCTTACTGGGCGGCAGCATGATGCTGCTGGCATTTTATCTGTTATATCCCACCATGTTCAGCGGCAATACTGCTATTGCGATACCGGTACTATTTTTGCTGCAGCCCTTTGTCGGTTTTTTGTTATTTGAATTTTATCTGAACTATCAGGGTACATTCCGCACTACCGCCTACGCCAAGTCGGTGATTACGCTGCTGAGCTTCGCAACGAAACTGGCGTTACTTTACAGTGGTTTTGGTATCGCCAGCCTGCTATTGCTGACAGGCATCGAGTTCTTTGTCGTGGGTCTGGCCCAATATATTATTTATCGTGTTAAGCATCAGCCCTATAAAGCAGGCGAAGCACGCTGGCCTGGTTATCATCCACGCTGGTTTAACCTTACCCAGGCCAAAGCCCTGTTCAAGCGCGCGTCCTGGTTGTGGCTATCCGGTATCGTGTCAGTAATCTACCTGAAAATAGATATCGTGATGATTGGCTCTATAGCCGGTACCGAACAAGCCGGTATTTATGCTGCTGCCAGCCGCCTGTCCGAGTTGTGGTATGTGTTCCCGGCAACATTGGCTGCGCGTTATTACCCGGATATGATAAAAGCCTACCAACATGGCCTGACGCCTTATTACCTGAAACTACGCCGCTTTGCACTGCTATTTTTTGTTGCCGCATTTGCCATTGCTATCATAATGTCGCTGGCGTCGCCATGGATAGTCAGCCTGCTGTTTGGTGAATCCTTTGCTGCTGCCGTCGATGTATTGCGTATTCATATCTGGGCGGGCTGCTTTATCTTTGTCCGTTACCTGATAAGCCAGCATTTACTTATCACTGAGCAGGAGCCGCTGTCATTACTAAGCCACGGCGTAGGCGCGGTACTGAATGTCGGCTTAAATATTTGGTTGATCCCCGTTATGGGCATTGTCGGAGCAGCCTGGGCGACGTTGATATCTTATGCTTTCGCGTCATTTTTCTTTTTGTTTCTGTTTCGCAGCACACGTCACCAAATGTGGCAGCTGCTTAATGCACGTAAAGCCGACATTATAAACTGAATATTCTCAGCTGATTTCCGGCATAAACAGCGGTACTTTTAAGGTGTTGTCTTCCTTCTCAGTACCGCCACACATTTCGTCATATGCCGACTGATGCAGCAGATACGCCTGATAAATGCTGCATCGGCCTAATGCCAGCTTTACCTGCTCCACACTGTGAAACTGCTGCGGTTTATTGTCGTCGTCGACCAAAAATGCCCGCCTGCCGTCATACAATACTTCGGCTAAATAAACGCCCATTTCAAACGAATGAACAATCAGCTCATCAATACGAACGTCCTGATGGTTTAAATGGCTGGCACGGTGAAAGTTCATGTCTGTCTCCAATTGCTGATAGATTGCCCTATCAGGCTCAAGTATAGCCGGTGAAATTGCACAAAACCGCATCCTGCTTTACTCCGAAGGCCAAAATCCTCTAGTATGCTGACATCTGCGTGACAAAACCTGTGGTACATATGGACGCGAGCTTCTACCGCTGCAAACAACTGTTGATTATTGATGACTGCGCTCCGGTGCGCACGGCTATTAAATCCATGGCGCAAACTATTGGTTTTGAATCGATTCATTTGGCGCGGGACGCCAATGAAGCCATTACGAAGTGTCATGAAATACCGTTTGATTTTATTCTCAGCGATTTTAACCTTGGTGACGGTAAAGATGGTTATCAGGTGTTTGAAACGCTCAAAGCTAAACAGCTGCTGGCACCGCTTAGTTGCTTTATTATGGTCAGCGCCGAAAATCAACGGCAGATAGTTCATGGCATGATAGAACTGCAGCCCGATGATTACCTGCTTAAACCGTTTACCTATCAACAATTGGAAGAACGGATCAGCCGGGCAGTCAAAAACCGTATTGCACTGCGCAAAATTTACGTCAGTTTATTTGATCATGATTACACCAACGCCATTACTGAATGTGACAATGCCGTACGCAACAAACCCGAATTTGCAGCGGCCGCATTGCGTATAAAAGGCGAGCTATTGTTACAGCAACGCCAGTTCGCCAAAGCCGAACAATTTTATCAGCAAGTATTACAGCAATATAAACATGCTGCCTGGGCCCGGCTGGGATATGCACTGGCGTGCTTTCACCAGGAGCGCTGGGACGACACTGAGTTACAACTGGCCGACCTAACCCAGTTTGATGAAACCAAAGTGGAGGCGCTGGACTGGCTTTCACGGTTGTATGTCAAATATCGCCGTTTTCAAATCGCTCACGATACGCTGTATGAAGCGGTACTGTTGTCGCCAAAGAACATTATCCGGCAAAAAACGCTGGCCAATCTGGCTTCTATTGTCGGTGATAAGCCCGCTGCGGCGCGCATCAGCGCTAAAATTGTTGCGGCGGCACGACATTCAATTAATGATGTTGCAGAAAACTATCTCAATCAGGCCAGAACCTTAGTAGACGCGGCCTATTGTGGCAATGTGCTGGAACGGGCTGTTACCATTAACAATGCGTCTAAAATTGTCGATAACCTGGCAAAACGCTTCGATACCGACAAACTTGACGCGGAAATCACTATCTTGCGCAGCCGCTTTCTGGCCGCCAAGGGTGAACTGGCCGAAGCCAAACAGATGATTAGCGAAATACCGTTGTCGTATCAGAAAAATGTCAGCATCGACAGCTGCATGGATGCCGCCAAAGCTTACTTTGAATTAGGTGATCTTTATGCCAGCCAGACCTACATTGATAAGCTGCAACACATTCTGGACCGGGATGATTTCCTGACAGAAACCCAGCGTATTATGCTGGAGATGGAGCAAGCGCGGCATGAAGAGCTCAAAGCCAAACTGAAATTAATTAACACCGAAGCTGCCGACGCTTACCAGCGCGAAGACTATGACACCGCCTTCGACCGCTTTGCAGAAACCTTTGATTACATGCCAACCAACCCGACGATAGCGCTGAATCTGATGCAGATGCTGGTTAAAGGCGCCAAAGTGACGACATTTAGCCAACGCTATGTCCGCTTATCGGTCAAATTACTGGCGCGTAGTGAACTGGATGACGATATGATGCAGCGCTTTAAGCGTTACCTGAACCAGATTAAAGAACTGCACCCTGACGTTATTCCAAGACGCCGGCCCAAAGAGCGGGAAGTGTTATAACAAGTACTACTGAGCTTTAACCGTGGCTTGCCAGTTAACCGCCTGCCACTGGCCGTTACGTTTTACAAAGGTACCGCTGTTTAAATAGCGTTTAGTCTCTTCGGCTGATTTGCCAACCAACACAAAGGCGACGACGGCTGTGTCGCCGTAATGCATAATACGCACGTCCTCGCTGCTGTAAACGGTAGCAACTTCGTCGGGTTTAAGTTCGCCACGAGCATTAACCCCCTGCATCAGCTCGGCCTTACCAAACCGGGTGCCGGTTGAACTGGTATAGATTAACTCTTCTGCCCAGTACTTATTGTGTATTTCGGCATCGTTTCGTGTGGCGCCATCAAGAAACTCGGCTAGCAAAGCATTAAGATCAGCATTGTCATCAGCCTGTGACATCCAACTGAAACCCGCCATTACACATAGCAGCAACATAGATACAGTTTTCATTTCCTTTCCTTGTGTTATTGAGGACAAAAAAGGCGCTGTCAGCGCCTTTTTATATTTATCAGCTTACATACTAATGCCGCCGTCAATTTCCACTACCCGGCCGGTGAAAAAATCATTTTCAAAAATGTATTTGGCGGTGTGGGCAATTTCACTGGCTTCGCCCAAACGTCCTACTGGTTTCATTTTTTCTAACCGATCCCGCGCTTCTGGCTTCATCGCATCAGTCATCGCGGTGCGGATAACACCCGGCGCAATGGCACCGACACGAATGCCAAAACGGCCCAGCTCGCGTGCCCAGGTGACAGTCATCGCGACCACACCGGCTTTAGAGGCGGCATAGTTGGTTTGGCCCATATTACCAGCCCGTGCCACACTGGACATGTTAATAATAACGCCCTTAGTGCCACGCTTGACCATAGCGGCAGCTGCTTCGCGGCCACACAGAAACACACCGGTTAAGTTTACGTCAATCACCGACTGAAACTGCGCCAGCGACATCTTGCTTTGCAACTCACCATCTTTGTATTTCAGTAACAGGCCGTCACGTAATATACCGGCGTTGTTAATCAGGCCATCGATGCCGTTAAAATCACTGTCAATCTGACTAAAGGTGGCTTCGACCTGAGCTTCATCGGCAACATTGGCGCTGTATGTATGCACTGTAGTATTAGCAGAAAGCTCGGCTTTAGCCGCAGCTAGCTGATCGGCGTTCATATCAATCAACGCCAGTTTGGCACCTTCATTGGCACACATACGCGCCATTTCCAGGCCTAAGCCCTGCGCGCCACCGGTGATAACAATAGTTTTGTTTTGCAGGTTCATACTTTTTTCTCAAACATGTTAAAGATGCTGGAAAAATCCAGTTTGCCATTGCCAGCCCGCTGATGCGCCACATACAGGCTACGAGCTAAAGCGCCCATTGGCGTACTGCTATTGCTTTGCAGTGCCGACTCCAGCGCCAGACCTAAATCTTTCGCCATTAAATCCACCATAAAGCCGCCCTGATAGCCGTTTGATGACGGGACGTTTTCCATTACATCCGGGCACGGATTGTACAACTCCAGGGTCCAGTTGCGGCCAGAGCTTTTTAGCATAATGTCAGACAACACTTTCGGATCCAGGCCATTATCTACGCCCATTTGCAGTGCTTCTGAGGTGCCCACCATTAATATACTCAGCAGCATATTGTTGCAGATTTTTGCTACCTGCCCTGCACCAATGCCACCGGCATGGAACAGGTTTTTACCCATATTGCCAAGCACTGTTTTGGCTCGTTCAAAGTGTTCAGCTTCACCACCGACAATAAAGGTTAAGGTGCCGGCTTTGGCGCCACCAACGCCACCTGATACCGGCGCATCAATAAAGGCGATACCCTGTGCCGCCAACCCGGCGCCCACTTTACGGGCACTATCGGCATCAATGGTTGAGCAATCAATAACCAATGCCGTTTTGCTGATGTGCGCTGCCACGCCCTGCTCGCCTAAATACAGCCCCAGAACATGCTTGCCAGCTGGCAACATAGAGATAATAAAATCGGCACCTGCCACAGCGGCACCAGCAGAAGCGGCGACGGCCGCACCTTCTGCTTTAACCTGTGCCAGCGCATCTGCCGACAAATCAAATGCGGTTACCGCATGACCGGCTTTAACCAGATTGGTGGCCATTGGGCCACCCATGTTTCCTAAACCTATAAATGCAACCTTCGCCATAGCTTTGTCCTGTATGTTGTTCGCCAGACTAATTGTCCATTTGACCAAGTTCCCGCAGCGGATGCTCGTTCGCCGCCCACGGCGAGCGGAACAGCTCGTCAATCACGCTTTGCGGCACCGCATCAACTGTTTTGTACTGCCAGTTCGGTTTTTGATCTTTATCCATTAACAGTGCACGCACACCTTCGGTAAACTCGCCCAGTTTGCCGCACTGCACACTAAGCCCCAGTTCCAGACGGAAACTGTCAGCCAGAATTTTACTTTGTCCCAGCTGCAGCAATGCAAACACAATATGTGCGGTGATAGGGCTACCATACGCCAACGAGGCTTTGGCTTTTTCCAGCCACTTATCATCACCCTGCATGCAATTAATTGCGTCTATCACGTCAGTCAGGCTGCTGTGCGTTGCTAACGCTTCGATGGCGCTCTGATGCGGCCGGATCTGGCTTAACGGCATCTGCGTGCGGCACTGGTCTTCTTCACTACGCAATGCATCACTTAGCTTCTGATGATTAAGCGCGATGGTATCGCCCCATTTAATCTGCAACAGTTTTTCTACTAAAACGTCTTTACGTTCATGCAGTAAAAAGTTATCTGCCAAGCCAATAAACTTGGCATCGGCGGCATTTATTGACGCACCGGTTAAACCTAAAAACAGGCCGCAACCGGCAGGCATGCGGTTTAAAAACCAGCTGGCACCGACATCCGGATATAAACCTATCGCCATTTCCGGCATCGCAATACGGCTGCTGGCGGTAACCACCCGATGTGAAGCGCCGGCCATTAACCCCAGGCCACCCCCCATCACAATGCCGTTACCCCACACTAACACTGGCTTACCAAAGGTATGGATCAGATAATCTAACCGATACTCTTTGGTGAAAAACTCTTCCACATAGGGCGCATAAGTGCCGGGTTGCGCCAGCATTGCTTTATACAGATCGCGGATATCACCGCCGGCACAGAAAGCCTTATCGCCGGCACCCTGCAGCAATACCATACTGATGCTGCTATCGGCTTGCCAGGCGGATAGCTTTGGTAACAGCGACTCCACCATTGGCAGGCTGAGGGCATTGAGTGACTTTTCTGAATTTAGTGTTGCTACGCCAATTTTCTTGCCATTTTGCGCTGTCAGTTCCTGATACAGCACTACGTCATTATCGATAGTCATTAGCCATTTACCCAGTTTGCTTTGCGTTTATTCAAAAACGCCTGCACACCTTCTACCTGATCTTTGGTATCAAACAGGCTGACAAACAGCTCACGCTCTAATGGCAGTGCACTGCTGATGCTGCCGCTGCGACCACATTGGATCAGTTTTTTACAGGCAGAGACTGCAGACGGGCTTTGCTCTGCAGCTTTGTCAGCCAGCGCCAGAGCACTCTCCAGCGCAGCCCCCGTTGCAACGACCTCTTCTACCAGGCCTATTTGCTGTGCTTTTTCAGCACCAATACGTTCACCACATAGGATCATTCGCTTAGCCCAACCTTCGCCAACCAGCCAGGCCAGGTTTTGCGTGCCGCCGGCGCACGGTAACAGGCCCACTTTGGCCTCTGGCAACGCCATTTGCGCCTGCAACTCTGCGATACGAATGTCACAAGCCAGCGCGACTTCTAAGCCACCACCCATGGCATAACCATTGATCGCAGCAATAGACACACCGCTAAATGCACTCAACGCCTCAAAAGCTTCTCCGAAGATACGCGCCATATCACTGGCTACGGCTTTATCGCCATCAGCAAACAGCTTTAAGTCAGCGCCTGCGGAGAAAAATTTATCGCCTTCACCGGTAATGACCAGCGCATAAATATTTTTGTCGGCGTCCAGACTTTTCACCGCATCACGTAACTGCGTTAACGTGTCACGGGTCCAGGTATTAGCCGGCGGGTTAGACATGGTGATTAACGCCGTATGGCCGCGTTTTTCCAGTTTCAGTTGAGCCATTCCAGCCTCCTTTATAATATTTCGCCTGCGGCTTCATCCAACAAGCGGCGGCCGATAATCAAGCGCATAATTTCATTGGTGCCTTCCAGGATCTGGTGCACACGCACATCACGGAAATGCCGCTCTAACGGATATTCTTTGATGTAGCCATAACCGCCGTGCAATTGCAGCGCCTGATCACATACCTGAAAACCCACATCTGTGGCAAAACGTTTGGCCATTGCGCAATAAGCTGTGGCTTCGCTGTCTTTCTGATCTAGCTTAAATGCTGCTAAACGCACTAACTGCCTTGCTGCTACCAGCTCAGTTGCCATATCCGCTAATTTAAACTGTAATGCTTGAAACGCCGCCAGTGGCTTACCAAACTGCTGGCGCTCTAACATATAGTTGCGCGCCGTATTCAGTGCCTGTTGTGCTGTGCCAATTGAGCAGGTTGCAATATTAATGCGGCCGCCATCGAGGCCTTTCATCGCAAAGCCGAAGCCTTCACCTTCATTACCCAGTAGATAGTGTGCCGGTATACGCACATCTTCAAAGGTAATTAAGCGGGTTGGTTGCGCATTCCAACCCATTTTTTCTTCGGCCTTGCCGTAAATAACGCCCTTGGCATCAGCCGGTACAATAAATGCCGAAATGCCTTTCGGGCCGGCTTCACCGGTACGGGCCATCACCACTAGCACTTCGGTTTCCCCGGCGCCGGAAATAAACATTTTCGAGCCATTTAGGATGTAATCGCTGCCATCTTTTTTCGCGCTAGTGCGCAAACCTGCCGCATCGGACCCTGAACCTGGCTCAGTTAAGCAGTACGACGCTAATTTTTGCCCGGTAACTAAATGCTCGACCCACTCTGCTTTCGCCGCACTGGTACCCCAGGTGGCAATCATCCAGGTGGCCATATTATGAATGGTCAGCATGGCCGTGGTGGCGGTGCAGCCCATCGACAGCTGTTCGAAAATAATGGAGGAATCTAAGCGTGATAAGCCCATCCCGCCGTCGTCTTCCGGCGTATACAATGAGCAAAAGCCCAGTTCACCGGCTTTTTGAATGACGTCTTTTGGGAAGTGGTGATCGCGATCCCACTGTGCGGCATGTGGCGCTAATTCTTGTTCGGCGAATTGTTTGGCTACATCAACAAAGGCTTGTTGGTCTTCTGTTAAATTGAAATTCATAGTTAATCCTGTTTCTTCAATCGGCTTCGCTGCTTCCGTACATTTAACACACTCGCCCGTTCGGCTCTCCCAGCCTCACTTTTGATCGCTCGCTAAGTTAAATCTACTCCGCACTTCGCCTCGTCAACCGCTTTTAACCTGCATCAGAGAAGGACTGCAGACTTTACTTAGCCGACCGTTGGAGGCCATGGATGGCCGGAATCGAGCCCCACGGACGGTTTATGGCGTGTCGGCGTGTAAAGTGTGCAGGCCTGAGCCCGACTAAAATCAGGCTCCATGCTGCTTTAACGTAAGTTAATCGACATATTCGGGCCAGACACCGGAATATCATCGTCAAACCAGCGTGCTGTAATAGTCTTCGTTTCGGTATAGAAACGCACTGCCTGCTTACCGTAGGCGTGCTGATCACCATAGAACGAGCCTTTCCAGCCAGTGAACGAGAAGAATGGCAGAGGCACCGGAATAGGAATATTAATACCCACCTGGCCCACTTCAACCTGATGCTGATACTTACGGGCCGCAGCACCGCTAGCGGTAAAAATAGAGGTACCGTTGCCGTACGGGCTGTCGTTTACCACTTTTAACGCTTCATCCAGTGAAGCAACCTGCATAGTGGTTAACACCGGGCCAAAAATTTCCTGCTTATAAATTTCCATGTCCGTCGTGACATTGGAAAATACCGTTGGGCCAACCCAGTTACCATTGGGATATCCGTCTACCGTGCAGTTTGAACCGTCCAGCACACAGGTCGCGCCTTCTTTTTTACCCTGCTCAATCAGTGATAAGACACGGGCACGCGCCTGCGGGCTGATTTGCGGGCCGTAAGCGGCGTTAGGGTCGGTATAAACGCCAGGGCGTACTTTACCGATGGCAGCGGCTACATCTGGGATCCATTCGGCTGCTGTGCCAACAAACACAGCAACAGAGATGGCCATACAGCGCTGTCCCGCAGCGCCGACCGAAGCGCCGACTAACGCATTAACTACCTGCTGTTTGTTGGCATCCGGCATGATGACCATATGGTTCTTCGCACCGGCAAATGCCTGTACACGTTTTAAATTGTCAGTACCGGTTTTATAAATGTACTGACCAACGTTAACCGAACCTACAAACGAAATAGCTTTAATATCAGGGTGATGCAATATGGCATCTACCTGCTCTTTGGCGCCGTGCACTACCTGCAATACGCCTTTGGGCGCGCCGGCCTGAACGAACAGTTCGGCAATTTTGTTTACCGTCATTGGGTCTTGCTCAGACGGTTTTAAAATAAAGGTATTACCGCACGCAATTGCCATCGGGAACATCCACAGCGGGATCATAGCCGGGAAGTTAAACGGCGTAATACCCGCGCAGACACCCAGCGGCTGAATATAGCTG
>JBFKFH010000026.1:0-21064 GCA_041618685.1 Rheinheimera sp. | reverse complement strand
GACAATACTTCACTGTTAACAGTACGGTCATCTGATGTGAGCTGGAAGCCCATTGGGATACGGCCACCCGGCAGCGGCGCCTGAATGGCATTGCCTGTCGGGTTGCCACTATAAGTGCCACCGACTATCACATCATTGTTGCTACCAGATAATACCGGGTTAGTGAAGCCAAAATTTGGGCCATCTATTAATGCGCCTAAACCATCAAAGAATATACCGCGGTCTTTACGCTCGGAATCAAACTTAGAATAGAATGCATCACCGGTCCAGGTTAGCGTTTGCGTCGGTGCAAAGGTAAAAGTACCCATATAACCGTCACGCAACTCTTTACCACCACGGGCATTCAGGTTAAAGCTGGTCGGTACAATATAGCGTTTGGCGCCGCCTTCAACAGCATTGCCATCGCAATCGACGTCTGAAGTGACTGCCGGGCCGTCATAAGGCAGCAGGCCACAGCGCGGCTGAGAGTTAACAAACTGGGTGGAAATATTAGGCTGATCCAGCCGGGCGTAACCAAAGCCCAGGCCAAGTGTATTATCAAGAAATTTGCCCTGATAGGAAAAACTGAGCCGCGAACCGAATTCATCGGCCTCTGGATGCTCAGAGGCAGTATCGTTGTAGCTGCCGCGCGCCTGCACGTTAAAGGTGTGGTCTTTCTCATTCAATAACGGGTTAGCAGTTTTTAACTCAACCGTACCGGCCACGCCACCTTCAAGCAAACTGGCTTTTTGCGACTTGTAAACTTGCACTGAATTAATCAGCTCAGAAGGATACTGGTCAAACTGTACCGAGCGACCGCCCTGGTTCGACACCTGCTCACGACCGTTTAACGTAGCAAACACAAAATTACCGGACAAACCACGGATATTCAGCTCACTGGACTGCCCCCCGGTACGCACTGAGGTGATGCCGGGCAAACGCGAAATAGAGTCGGCAATAGAAACATCGGGCAAGGCACCCATGTCATCGGCAGATACCGCTTCCATCACGGTATCGGCAAAACGTTTTACATTAATAGATTCAATTAAGCTGCGACGAAAGCCTTTAATTTGAATAACTTCTATATCAGCTGTTTCAGCTTCTTGCTCTTGCGCGGGTGCCTGCTGGGCCTCTTGCGCCATTACCAGAGATGAAAAACCTGATAACTGCATCCCCCCGACCAGTAACGCTGCAGTCAGCGTGCTAGGTTTGAACGTTTTCATGTGTATTCCTCAAACGATAATAGTTATTTTTTGAAGAGTTTCCTTTACAGATCACCGGACAACGCGACATTTATTATTATTAACACCAGACCGTCATGTTACCTTTTTGCAGGCAAGACGGGTCTAATTTTACAAGGCAACACATACACGCTCTAAACTTAATGCACAGCAGGCGGGTCTGACAACCAGATGCATACGTATTCATGCATAATAAGCAGTCGATTTACTATACAAGCCCCAGACTGTTGATTAGATTTGGTGGGTTGATGTTTCAATCAACAGCGTTGGACCGTTTTTTGTAAACCCATACAGGCACCAAACACACACACATACAACAGGGTTACAAATGACTAGCAAAATCAGTCCGGATGACAAGGCCAGACTGGACATTTATTTAAAATAGCACCTAAAAATAACCACAAGAAGAAAGTTTGAAGGAGTTATTTGCTATGAGTTTACAAATTAAGCCACTTTCTCTGGTGGCGTTGGCGACGACTGCAGTGCTATACGGCTGCGGCGGCGACGATGCCATCGAGAAAAAATACGTTTACGACGGCAATACCGGTTTATGGTGTCCATCGCCACAAATCGTCCAGACGGTCGACGCTGATTTTCATCCGTTAAGTGCCAGCGAACAAGCAGCACTGAAAGCAGCCGCTATGGCCCGCGACGGCGCAGCCTTTGATGAAGCCGCGTTTAACGTATACAGCTATGACTATGCCGGTATTGATCTATTTGCCGTGCTCGGTTTAACGCTGTCAGAAAAAGAGCGCCAGGCTACTGCGAAGGCAGAGGCAAAAGCATTTAAAATATCACAAGGTCAGCAGGACATCTTCGGTGACGAGTTTGACAGCTGGTTTGACAGCTGGTTTGCATCGGTACCGTTAACGGATTACCTTGGCCAGTCTGAGCGGCTGAATAAAGCGACCCGTGGTCACCAGTTAAACCTGACTGCGGCCAATAACAACAAAGAAATTTGTTATACGCCACCAGCTGCCTGCCCGAATTATCAGGTTCCAGATGAAACCGGCACCTATACCTGTATCACACCATTGGATAACCCGTTAGCAGATTCCCAGCCAACTGTCGGTTATATGGCACCGGCCGGCAAAGCCGCTATTTTCTATCGCAGCGCCCAGCACGTCGATGGCGGTGATAACACTGCGGTATATAAAGACCTGACCATCCACTCGTGGAATGACCCGGATTGTACCGCGTATAAAGATGAAAGCACGACTAACTGGGGCGTCGGCAAGCCTGCGGCCGGTATCGATGCGAACTACGGCATGTACTGGACACTGGACTTACTGGATACACCCGGTGTGTGCGGCAATATTATCGTCTACAACAAAGTGACCGGCGCCAAGCGGGTGTCAGAAGCCGATTTGCGTTTACCGCTGGCAAATGCCGGTGTGTTAGCCAACCTGGATAAAATGTCCTATCTGCAAGACGGCATTAAAGTTAACAACTACGACGGCAGATTGTACGCGAACCAACATCCGTTGGTCGGTGCAGCAGCAGGCGGAACCAAGGCCTGTGGCTGGGGTTTAGAACTGGATGAAACCGGTGAAGTGTGTGTCGGCCAGGCACTGGCGGCGCAATGTCCTGCCGGCACTATCGCAGTAGGTGAAGGCCAGGAAGAAATCGCATCAAAATGTATTATTGAATTCGACCCGGCAGCAACAACGTTGTATTTACGTGGTGGCTTTAACGACTGGGGCACCGCTAACCAGATGACGTATGCCAACAATAAGTTCCGGCTGAATTTCAGTTATGGTGCGCATCCGGAAGGTGCCGCTTTAAATGAAGATGGCAGCGTTAATTACGGCTTTAAAATTGCTGATGCTGACTGGTCTGAAGCCTCTACCTTTGGTGCAATCAAAGGCGGCGACAGCCCGGCAGTAGGCAGCGAAATAGCCCTAACCGCCGGTAATGGTGTTGGTCAGGATATGTTTATTGGCCTGCAACCCGATACCATTTATCAGTATGTGCTAAATGCCTCTAACCCGGCAGCCGTGACACTGAAAATCAATCAGGTACCCTTAGCTGTGTTCCCGGTAATGACCATCGATGGCGAAATGGTTGAACTGGAGTACAGTGGTGCCGGCAAATATAGCAGCCGTAAGGCGCTGTCACCTGACACCTACAGCATCAGTATCGCTGATGTAGAAGCCGGTTTTGCCGTAGGCGCCGGTGCTGATGCCATGCTGACGCTGAACCAACCCTATCCGCTAGTGGCCGCAGGTTCAGCACTTAGTCTGCAGGTAAGCCAACAGAACGAGTATGATTTCATTCTTGACCTGTCTGAGCCTGATATGCCGACACTGGAAGTGAAACCGGGTAAACCGCTTGGCAATACGGCGGTGTTTATCCGCGGTTCACTGAACGGCTGGGGTGCACCAGCATCTGATGAAATCAGCTTTGATGAAGCCAGCCGCAGCTACTCGGTTATTTATGGTCTGGAAGCTTCAGAAAATGCTTACCAGTTCAAGTTTGCCAGCGAAGACTGGTCTACCGTTGATATGGGCTATAGCGCCTTTGATATGTCAGCAGATGCCGATGCAGTACCGTTGACAAACGTCGGTGGCAATATTGGTATCAAGGTAGACAAATCAAGCTCTTACCTGTTCAAGCTGGACTTTAACGCAGCGAAACCGGTACTGAAAGTGTCTGAGCTGCCTATCTACATTCGTGGCGGTATGAACGGTTGGGGTGAGGTTGATCAGATGGCCTTTAATGCTACCGATGCTGGCAACAGCAACGAAGCCGGTCATGTCTATGTGAAAACCATAGCGCTGTCGACTGAAAACGTGTTCTTCAAAGTGGCTACTGCCGATTGGTCGACCATCAATCTGGGTGCGCCTACTGATGACGGTCTGGCAGTACAGCTGGGCCAGGAAGTATCGTTAGCCGCATCTAACGGCAATCTGGCGATACAGCCTGCAGTGGCTGGAGACTACATGTTCAGATTTGACCTGACCAATAAAACCCTGGTGGTTACCGGCCCGAACTAAGGCCACCATTCAGCGTAATACAGGCCAGAGCGCTTTATGCCTCTGGCCTTTTTTCTGCCTGGCGTAACAGCAGACACCAGCGCAACAACTGACGGCTCCGGAGCACAGCATGCAAATTAAACGGCCAATTTTTTATCTCATCGCCGCGCTATTACCTGTGGTACTCCTGGTGCTGCTTGAGTTGGCATTGCGTGTTGCCGGCTATGGCAATAGCTATCCGCTGTTTGTCCCAAGCCCGAACGCCGCAGGCTATCTGCAGCCTAATCCAGAATTGATACAGCGCTATTTCGCCGTTGGCCGCGCACCGAAATTAAGTATGGATACGCAGCTGATTGCATCAGAAAAACCCGCCGATAGTTTTCGCATCGTGGTACAAGGCGGCTCTACTGCCGCTGGCTTTCCATATGGTCGTTGGGGGTCGCTACAAGCCATGCTAACTCAACGCTTTAAGCGCAGTTATCCGGAAAAAAACATCGAGGTAATTAATACTGCGATGGCGGCCATCAACAGCTTCAGTCTGCTGGATTTTCAAGCCGACATTCTGGCGCTGCAACCTGATCTGGTGCTGATTTACGCCGGTCACAATGAGTTTTTAGGTCTGCTCGGTGCCGGCTCTGCCATGACCGTCGCCGGCAGCCGTAACGGCACCTTACTCTACCTGAAACTGCGTCATCTACGTCTGTTTCAGTTAATGCAGGCGCTGTTGAACGCCCTGTCCCCCGCCGGGTCACAGACAAACACCGCACAACGCAGCCTGATGGCGCAGCTTGCCAGCTCGGCCCACATTCCGACCGACAGCGCGCTTTATCAGGCAACCTTAGCGCAGTTTCACGACAATATGGCGCTGCTGCTTCAGGGCTACCGGCAACAACAGATACCGGTAATGCTGGGCACGCTGGTTAGTAATGAGCGCGACCTGGTGCCATTTTCTGCAGTTGGACTGGCAGATTGGCCCGCTCTGCTGCAGCAGCTGCCATACGCAACGGCGCTGCCGGCACCGGTCATGCAACAACCGGCAGCTCTGGCGTTTATAAAAGGGCAGCAGGCCTTGCTGACTGGCGATAATGCTGCGGCAGCACGCTGGCTGCAGCAGGCGCGGGATGACGACAGCCTGCGTTTTCGCGCGCCAGCACAATTTAATACTATGTTGCGCACGCTGGCGACTGACTACCAGGCAACGCTGGTCGACGTAGAACAGCAGTTCCGTCAACACAGTGCAAACCGCATCATAGGCAACAGTTTACTGCTTGAGCATGTGCACCCTAACCCACAAGGCTACATGCTGTTGGCCGATGCGTTTTACCAGGCTATTCACCGCAGCGGCTTGCTGGGTAGTGCCAGCATAAACTTGGCTAGTGCTATGCCGGAACTGGATATACCGCTGACAGAATTGGACCAGCGCTATGCCGCCTTGAAAATTGCCAATTTATTACGCCAGTACCCGTTTCGCCAACCTGATCTGCCGGCAATGGCTTTTACAGTGCGCGATACACTGGATACGCTGGTGCAGCAACGTCTGACGGGTGCCGACTGGCTGCTGACTCAGCGTGTGCTGGCAGAGTATTATCTGACGCAGCAAGATCTGGCAAACGCCAGCAAAACTCTGGCGATGCTGGCCGATGCGCTACCATTTGATGCGAGCTTGTGGCAGGACACCGGCATGTATTATCTGCAGCAGCAACAGCTTGCTCTGGCGAACTACTATTTACACCGCTCGCTGCAGCAACAGCCTGATAACGTGCGGTTTATTCTAAACATGGCGCAGCTGCGATATATGCAACAGCGTCCGGCTGACAGCTTGTTACTGCTATTACGGGCACAACAGCTGGCACCGGATGATACACGCAGCCAACATTTTATCGACAAAGTACGCCAATCATTGCCGGCCAGTCAGCACACGGACAAAAATTAGCCGGCTACATACGTATTCATCTGCAGCGATGCGCTGTCAGGCTCTATAGTCAGAAACATAACCGGCTATAGCCAATAAAAAGCGACAACTGACAGGGTACTTCTATGATTGCAACTTTTCCGGCGCCGGCACTATGGCGCTGTACTGCAGTATTACTTGCCACGCTACTGACGGCCTGTGGTGGCGGCAGTGAAGACACCGCAGGCGTGCCAGACTGCCCGGCAGGGCAACGCTACGATAGCCAGCAACAGCGGTGTGTAGTGATTAATACCGCACCACAAATCACCTCGGCATCCAGCTTCAGTCTGGCGGCCGAACAAGCCGAAGGGGCGCTGGTGTATACCGCCACCGCAACCGATGCACAAGGCCATAGCATCAGCTGGCAGCTGACTGACAGCAAAGCTATTTTCTCTGTTGATGCGTCAACCGGACAGCTGCGTATTCAAAGTGCGGCTAACTTACTGGCCGCAGCGGCCAGCAGTTACAGCATTGTGCTGACCGCCACCGACAGCAGCAATGCCAGTAGCAGCGTTAATTTGCAAGTTACCATTGCCGCAGCCATTGGCGGTGTCGCACCGTCCGTGCAACCCAGCGCCAGCCAGGGTGTGGTTTACTATTACCGGCAAGACAGCGACTACACGGGCTGGATCCTGCACGCATGGAATAACAGTAGCTGTAACGGCTATGCCGCCCTTGGTGATGAAGAGGGCACCGACTGGAATACCGGGCTGGCACCCAGTGGTATTGACCCCCATTACGGTGCTTACTGGCTGTTTGACAGCAAGACCGCCGCCAGCTGTGCCAATTTTATCGTGCACAAAGGTGACAACAAAGACCCTGACAATAACGACCAAAAGCTGACATTCAGCAGCGCTCGCTGGGCGTTTGTGGTATCCGGCGTTGGTATTTTTACCGATCCGGCTGATATCGTGTTTGAGCCGCCATTTAGTATCGGGGATGCTGCCGGACACTGGCTCGACAGTACCACCCTGCTGTGGAACCAGGACCATACCGATGTGCGTTTGTTAGCCTCGGCTAGCGGAGAGCTGGACGACAGCTTTAGCGCCGATTTAAGCTTAGCGCTAAGCCCGACTAATTTGTCTGCCACGCAACTGGCACGGGTACCGCATTTAGCCGGCTGGCATGCTTATGCGCTCAATGCCAGCACTGCGCAGCTGACTCAGCTGGTAAAAGCACAGCTGGTGATCTCCGCTTTTGATAACGAAGACCAGCCTGTTACTGCCAGCTATGTGCAACAGGCAAAGGCGCTGGACAGCCTGTACACCACTGCAGAAAACGACGCCGACGAGCAAGCGCTGGGCCTGAGTTATCAGGCCGATGCCGTGGTGGTAAAAGTGTGGGCGCCCACTGCACAACAGCTGAAATTAAAGGTTTATAACGCCGATAAAAGCCTGTTTGCCAGCTACAACATGCAAGAAGGGCTGGCAGGAGTCTGGCAATACGCGGCGCCGCTAACGGTTGATCGCAAATACTATCAGTTTGAAATTACCGCTTATCATCCGCAAAGCAAGCGGGTTGAAGTGATGACGGCAACTGATCCTTATTCAGTGAATACATCGGCCAATGGCCGCTACTCGCAATTTATCAATCTGGATGACTCTGACTTATACCCCGCTGGCTGGCATGGCAGGCCGGTGCCGACTGTTGCGGCCGCCGAAGATGCCGTGATCCTCGAAGCCCATCTGCGCGACCTGACAGTGCTGGACGACACGGTCAGTGCAGCTAACCGCGGTAAATATCTGGCTATTACTGAAGCGGGTTCAGCCGCCAGGCAATATCTGCAGCAGCTGGCAGAGTCCGGTGTGAACCACTTTCATATGCTACCCGCCAATGACATCGCTACCATAGAGGAGCGCGCGTCGCAGCGGCTAAACCTGCAAAGTACCGTCAGCGAACTGTGTCAGCGCGTGCCGGATGCAGCTGTCTGTGGCACGTTAAACGGCAGCAGCAGCTTGTTAGACGCGTTTAACAGCTTTAACCCCAATAGTGGCGACGCCGCAGCATTGACACAGGCACTGCGCGGCGTCGACGGCTTTAACTGGGGCTACGATCCACACCACTTTAATGTGGTAGAGGGCAGCTATGCCAGCGAAGCGGACGGCGTAGCGCGTATTGTTGAATTTCGCCAGCTGGTACAAACCCTGCAGGCTATCGGCTACCGGGTTGTACTGGATGTGGTGTACAACCACACCTCATCGTCCGGCCTAAATGATAATGCCGTGTTCGATAAGCTAGTGCCGGGTTACTACCACCGCTATAACGAAGTCAGCGGTGAAATAGAGCGGTCTACCTGTTGTGAAAATACCGCGACAGAACACCGCATGATGGCAAAATTTATTACCGAATCCTTGGTGCACTGGGCAAGCGCTTACGGTCTTGACGGCTTCCGTTTTGATATTATGGGCCATTTACCTGCTCAGCTGCTTATTGATGCCCGCGCGGCGGTAGCGCAGGTCGACCCTGACACCTATTTTTACGGTGAAGGCTGGAATTTTGGCGAAGTCGCCAATAACCGGCTGTTTGTGCAGGCAACTCAGGCCAATCTGGCGTCCAGCGAAATTGGCACCTTTAACGACAGGCCACGCGACACCCTGCGTGATGCCGCATTAACGCAAACTAACGTAAATTTGCAAAATGCCGACCATATTCGCCTCGGCCTGGCCGGCACCTTGCGCGATTACGTGCTGGAAGATAAGGATGGCCAGCGCCGCGAAGGCTATCGTTTTTCACAATCGGCATACGGTGGCGACCCGGCCGACATTATCAACTATGTCGATAAACACGATAATGAAACCTTGTGGGATAAACTGCAGTATGCGCTGCCGGCTGCCATGCCAGCTGACGATCGCCGTCGGGTGCACAACATGACCGCCGCCATACCATTATTGAGCCAGGGCATTCCATTTTTTCAGTTGGGCATAGATCAGCTGCGTTCTAAGTCAATGGATCGCAATAGCTACGACTCGGGCGACTGGTTTAACCGTGTATTTTATGATGATAGCAGTAACAACTGGAATGTCGGTCTGCCGATGGCGCAGGATAATCCGGACCAGAGCCGTATCGCGCAACTGAGTGCCAATGCGAATATCGCCGTAGACAGCAGTATTATCAAGCGGGCCCGTGACGTATTTGCCGAGTATCTGCAGATCCGGCGCGACAGCCCATTGCTGCGTTTACGTACCACGGCAGATGTTATCGCCCGGCTCGGGTTTTATAATACCGGCCCAACTCAGACAGCCGGTTTAATTGTCATGAGCCTGGATGATGGCGTTGGCCTGCCAGACTTAGACCCTACGCTGGATGCCATGCTGATCATCATCAACGGCACCAGTGCTACCGTGCAGCACACGCTGCCAGCGGCAAACGGCTTTGAGCTGCACCCTGTGCAACAACAATCAGCCGACAGCCGCATTCGCCAGGCCACGGTCGATAGCAATAACCAGTTTAGTGTACCGGCCTATACCGCTGCAGTGTTTGTTAAACCGCAACACGGTGCGCAAGGTGATGGCCTGGCTGCCGATCCGGACCGGTTCAGTTCACCTTATGGCGATGCCACCCTTTATAGCCGTGGTTTGGGCGCCAATGACACCGCACTGCAATATGACGACACCGGTCGTTACAGCGTCATGCTGACATTGACAGCTGGCAGCTATCAGTTCGACCTGACAGATAAAGCGGCTATCACGCTGGGTGTCGCGGAGCTGGATATTGCCGCAGACTCTATTGCCCTTGGCAGCAGCGGCAACCTGTTTACGGTGCAGTTGGATACAGCTGGCAGCTATCTGCTGCGACTGGATGTAACCAGCCCGACGCCACAACTTAGCCTGACGCTGAATAACGCCCTGGTTGACTGTGCGCTGGCAGATTCAACTGAGCCCGCGCCGTTTAATATCGCCGGCTCTGGCAGCCTGTATGTGCGGGGCAGCCACTCCGGCTGGAATGCCATGCCTGCCTATCGCCTGAGCTACAAAGGCAATAATCAGTATCAGGCCGTGGCAGACTTTGACGGTGAATTTGAGTTTAAGCTGGCGTCGGATGACAGCAGCTGGACGACACAACTGTGGGCGCAGGATAACAGTGGCAATATCGACACCAGTAGCCTGGGCGTTGGTGTGCCTTATACGGTGGCGTACAAAGACGCCGGTACCAGCAACAACCGCGTGGTACTGCCCGCCGGCCGCTACAGTGTCACGTTGCAGCTGGACAGCGCCAACCCGCCACGAGGCAATGCGGTAGGTAGCCTGCAGATTGACCAATGCACTCAGCCCTGAACACTATCCTGGCGCTGCTATTACACGTAGCGCCGGGCTATTTTTTTTGCAATGAGGCAACTATTTCAACTGCATACGTATGCAGCAGGTTTAATAAGCAGACGCCGTTGATTTATGCTTGAACCGCACATTATCACCGGCCAAAACCAGCCGGATTTGGTGCGTTTTACCGGCTCAGGAGCGACAGTGAACAGCAACAGCGCAGCACACTCGTCCGCACAATTTATACAGATTGTGCGTCAGCACATCAGGCAACAACTGCCGCAACAGCCTTCACTGGCAACGGTTGCTGCCGCTATGCATCTGAGCTGCCGGACACTGCAACGCTTGCTGCAACAACAGCACACCCGGTTTCGCGATCTGTTGGCCGACTGCCGGCATCAAGCCGCGTTACAGCATCTGGCTGACAACCAGCTCAGTTTGCAGCAAATTGCCTTCCTGCTTGGCTTCGACGAACAAAGCAGTTTTCAAAAAGCGTTTAAATGCTGGCAAGGCTGCTCGCCCGGTGCATTTCGCCAGCATATGCAACCTACACAGTACCGGCCACAACTTATTAGCGCGCCCCAGGCGCAGTTACAGGTGAATTATGGAATTAATTAAGCAACTCGCTGCCTTGGCGGGTTTGCAGGACAGCTATGTGCACGCCCAGGGCCATACTGAATACGTCAGTCTCGACAAGCAGCAGGCCATACTGTCTGCCATGGGCTTCGATTTATCGTCCGCCGACGTCATTCAGCAGCAAATTGACCAGTTGGCTGAACAACCCTGGCTTGAGGTGGTTGCACCGGTAAATGTTTGCCCTCAGGGCCAGCCTGTGCGCCTGCGGCTGCAACAGCTGCAGCATAACGCAATGAGTGATTGGCAATGGCAGATACAAACCGAAGATCAGCAACAGCTTAGTGGCAGCCTGACGCTGGCCGCCAGTCACATTACCGCCCGGCAGCATACCAGCCAGGGAGAAGTGCTGTCTGCCGAACTGGCGCTGGATGTCAGCTTGCCGCTGGGTTACCACCAGCTAACGCTGAGCAGCGCCACACAGCAATTCAGCCAGCAGCTCATTGTTACTCCACAGCGCTGCTTCCAGCTGCACGACAAAGCCGTACTGCATAAAACCTTTGGCCCGGCACTGCAACTGTATGCGGTCCGATCAGCGCGAAACTGGGGCATCGGCGACTTTGTCGATTTACAGCAGATGATAGCACCGCTAGCAAAGCAAGGCGTTGATTTTATAGGCTTAAACCCGCTACATGCACTGTACCCTGAACTGCCGCAAGACTGCAGCCCTTATAGCCCGAACAGCCGGCTGTGGCTGAATACCGAGTATGTTGCATTAGAGCATACGCAGGAGTACCAGCACTGCGACGCGGCACAGCAGTTATTCGCTTCTGCGGATTTCCAACAACAGCTGCACCAGGTGCGCAGTAGCGATGATGTTGATTATGTTGGCGTCGCCGCACTGAAAAAAGCTATCTCAAGCCTGCTGTTTCAGCAATTTAAACAGCAGCATTTGCAACAGAATACCGCCCGCGCCCAGCAGTTCCGTCAGTTTGTGCAACAAGGCGGTGACAGTCTGCGACAGCTGGCTATTCATCAGGTGCTGCAGGGCGAATTGTTCCGCCAAGACTGGAGCATGGCGGCGTGGCAGAACTTTCCGGTTGCGCTGCGCGATCCGAATGGTCGCGCGGTAGCCGATTTTGCCGAGCAGCACCGTGATGCCATTGAGCGCCTGCTGTATTTGCAGTGGCAGGCACAGCAACAACTGGCAGAAGTAAAGCAGCTGTGCCAGCAACACGGTATGGCAATTGGCCTGTACTGTGATGTAGCCGTCGGTACCAGCCGCAGCAGTGCAGAGAGTTGGGCGGCACCGGAAGACTATCTAATGGATCTGAGCGTGGGCGCGCCGGCCGATATTATGGCCCCCAAAGGCCAGAACTGGGGCTTACTGGCGTATAACCCGCAGACACTGCGGCAAAAAGCCTATCAGCCATTTATTCAGTTGATACAGGCCAATATGCGTTATGCCGGCGCATTACGTTTAGACCATGTGATGGCACTGCTAAGGTTGTGGTGCTGCCCGATTGGTAGCGATGCCACCGCCGGTGCCTATATTCGTTTTCCGGCGGCCGATCTGTTTGCCATTCTGGCGCTGGAAAGTCAGCGCAATAGCTGCGTTGTCATCGGCGAAGATTTAGGTACAGTGCCAGTCGAAATCAGCCATCTGCTGGGGCAATATCAGGTGCTATCGTACCGGGTGTTTATGCTGGAACAAAAAGCAGCTAGCTATGATCAGGCTAGCCAGACCTACCCGGAATTATCGCTGGCAACGGTAACCACCCATGATATGCCAACATTGCTTGGTTACTGGCAGGAACACGATCTGGCCCTGAGACACAAGCTGGACTTATTCCCGAATACCCAGGTAGCTGACAGCCTGTATCAATTACGCGCTGAAGAAAAACAGCTGATGATGCAGCGATTGCAACTAAGTGACGGTGATTACACTGCGCTGGTCCGCCAGAGCCACCTGTTCGCCGCCCGGCAACCGGCTAAATTACTGGCATTTCAGCTGGAAGACTTATTGCAAATGGCAACACCGGTTAATATTCCCGGCACCAGCACTGAATATCCAAACTGGCGTCGCAAACTGGTGCGCAACATTGACGCCATTCTTAGTAATGACGACGTACTGACGTTAATTGACGATATAAAAGCTGCCCGGCAATAACGCCAGGCTGCTATAGCTGGAATAAAAAAACCGCCGGCAGGCGGTTTTTTACTTAATAAGCTGCCGGTTATCCGGCGCGCTTTTTTACCAAATTTTCACCCGTACCGTTTCATCCCGATACATGCCGTCGCCTGGCTTCACGTCATACGCCTGGTAGAACTGCGGCATGTTCGACAGGGTACCCAACACCCGATACATACCCGGTGAATGCGGCCCGGTGATAACCTGCTGACGTAGCGCTTCGTCACGAAACTTAATGCGCCACACCTGCGCCCAACCCATAAAGAAACGCTGCTCTGGGGTAAAGCCATCAATAACTTTACCGGCCTTGCCCTGCAAAGAGTTCTGATAGGCTTGGTATGCTACGGTTAAACCACCTAAATCGGCGATATTTTCACCCAAACCAAGCGCGCCCTGCAGATGTAAATCATCAATGGGGTTAAACGCACTGTACTGGTCAATCATCAGCTGGGCACGGGCCTGAAACTGCGACGCATCTTGCTCTGTCCACCAGTCACGCAGGTTACCATCACCATCAGAGCGGCGACCCTGATCGTCAAAACCGTGCGTAAATTCATGGCCGATAACGCCACCAATAGCGCCGTAATTTACCGCGTCATCAGCATCTACGTTGAAAAATGGTGGCTGCAAAATAGCGGCCGGGAAGACTATTTCGTTCATTGTTGAACTGTAGTAGGCATTCACGGTTTGCGGAGTCATTCCCCACTCAGAGCGATCGACCGGTTTGCCTAAACGCGCTATCGTGCGTTGATATTCACATTCGGCACTGCGCCGCAGGTTGCCAATTAAGTCCGCCGCGTTAATCTCAACACAGCTGTAATCGCGCCATTTATCCGGGTAACCAATTTTTGTATTGAATTTAGCCAGCTTGATTTGCGCCTGTTGCTTGGTTTGCGGGCTCATCCATTCCAGCTCATCAATCGACTGACGGAATGCACCGCGCAGGTTTTCAATCATCTGGTCCATTCGCGCTTTTGCTTCAGGTTTAAAGTACTGTTCAACATACTTTTTACCCCCCATAAAACCCAGATTATCATCGACCCGGCTTACCGCACGCTTTTCCCGCGAACGTTGCTGTTGCAAACCGCTTAATGTTTTGCCGTAAAATTCAAAGCTGGCATCAACAAAGGCCTGACTCAGATTATTGGCATTGCTGCGTAGTAAATGAAACTTCAGATACTGCTGCCACTGCACCAGCGGTATGCTGGCCTGCAGCTTGGCAAATTCAGTAAAGTAACTGGGCTGGCGCACGACCAGAGCATCAATATCACCCAGCTCAGCTGCGGCTAAAAACGTCTGCCAGTTAAAACCCGGTGCGCGTTTATTCAGCTCTGTAATCGTCATTTTGTTGTAAGTCGCGTTACGATCGCGGTTTTGCACCCGGCTCCAGTGGGCAGCAGCAATCTGCTTTTCCAACGCCACGATGTCTGCTGCAACCTTTTGTGCATTGTCCATACCAGCCAGCGTCCAGAGCTGGGCAATAAATGCCTGATATTGTTGCAGCAGCTCGACCGAGCGGGCATCGTCTTTCAGATAATAATCCCGATCTGGCAAGCCCAGTCCACTTTGTGATGCCCCGGTAATATAGCGGTCAGACTGTTTCTGATCCTGCCCAACGTACACCACCACCGGCGTACCTATGCGATACCGCTGCCATTTACCCCATAAGGCGGCTAACGCTGCATGGTTGGTAATGTTATCTATCGCTGCCAGCTCAGCACGAAGTGGGTTTAACCCTAATACCTCAATCATCTGTTCATCAAGGTAAGACTGATATAAATCGGCAATTTTCTGCTCGTCAGAGCCTTTGGCATGTTGCGTCTTCGCCAGCTGCTGCACTATTGTCAGCACTTGTTTTTCCGCATTTTCGCGCAGTTCATCGAAACTGCCCCAGCGCGCCTTGTCGCCCGGAATTTCAGTAGTATCAAGCCAGCTGCCGTTAACATAACGGAAAAAGTCCTGCTGTGGCGCCACACTGGTATCCATATTTGTCAGCGTCACGCCCGAGCTTAGCCCTGACGGGTTCTGCGCGACGTCTGCCGGCGCAACAGCGCTGTCGCCACCTGGCAATGTGCCGTTAGAACACCCCGCCATACCCAAAGTCAGCGCGATGCTCAGCGCTACGGTAGTCATGTTTTTCATCTGTAGTTCCTGGTTAGTAAAACAGTATTGTCGTTATTATTACGCCGCCAGTGTAGAGTGCGGATTAGCGCAGTGCAGCGATTACCCGTTAAGCACAAGGCTGGCTGCGATAAATTGCAGGGCATGAAATACCGAATTGTATTGAATTTGCCCGCTATTTTACGCAGGATCAGCGCCAGACATTAAACTACAGGACATAACATGTTAGATACCGCCTTATCTTCACTAACCGGTTTACCGGCCTTCGCGGCCTACTTTGGCCTTGCCATTGTTCTGGTGCTGTTATTTGTCAGCATCTATACCTGGGTAACACCACATGACGAATTTGGTTTAATCCGGGCGAATAACCCGGCAGTTGCGGTCGCCTTTGCCGGTGCATTACTGGGCTTTGCCTGGCCACTGGCCAGCGCCATCACCCATTCCATGTCACTGCTCGATTGTGCTATCTGGGGTGGTGTTGCCCTGCTGGTACAAATTCTGACGTTTATGCTTAGCAGCAGCGTACTAAAACAGTTACCACAACGTATTACTCAGGGCGAACTGGCTGCCGGCATTTTTTCTGCGGCCTGTTCAGTTAGCGTCGGTATACTTAATGCCGCTTGCATGAGCTACTAAGGAGCCAATGATGAATAAACCATTTAAACGCAGCAAAACCGCCCGTTTAATTATGATGGTACCGGCTGCCGGTATGGTACTGGCCGGTTGTGGCGAGAAACCGGTAGAGGTGCAGGTTTATAACACACCGGAAGAATGTGCCGCTTTTTACAACCCGCCGGCTGAATGTCAGGCTGCTTTTGCGCAAGCCAGCGCACTGCATCCACAGGTTGCACCGCGCTACGCCAGTAAACAGGAATGTGAAACAGATTTTGGCAGCGGCCAGTGTGAAAATGCCCCGGTATTGGCGGCCAATAACACCGAACAAGTGACACAACAGCAGCAAAGCAGCGGCTTTTTTATGCCGATGATGATGGGTTTTATGGCTGGTCAAATGCTAAATCGAGGCAGCGCCGGCGCAGCAGCACAGCAAACAGCGGCGAACACGCGCAATCCGGTACCGAGCCAGCCGTTGTATAAGTCCCGCGATGATCGCAGTACCTTTCGAACCGCAACCAATACTGCGGTAGCATCACAGCCGGGCCCGACCAGCATCCGGCCTTCGGCAGTACAACCGAAACCGGCCGCACTGGCTCGGCGTGGCGGCTTTGGTGCCCAGGCGGCCGCCCGCAGCACTGGCAGCTATGGTGGCTAAATACCGATGAAACGCATTAACAGTACCCCCCGGCCGGGTTGGCAGGCCTTCGCCGACAGCGTCGGCTTTAATTTTCATACCTTTGATGGTGAACCCTACTGGGACGAAAGTGCTTATTACCAGTTTAGCCTGCAGCAAATTGAGCAGGAATTGGAACAGCCAACAGAACAGCTGCACCAAATGGCATTGGAGCTGGTAGCCGATATTGTTGAAAGTGAACAAAAACTGCAGCAGCTTGCTATTCCTGAGCCGTTCTGGGACGCGGTACGCAACAGCTGGCATAGCCGGCAACCACACCTATATGGCCGGATGGATTTTAGTTACAACGGCACCGGTCCGGCTAAACTGCTGGAGCTCAATTACGACACGCCAACGTCGTTGTTCGAAACTGGTTTTTTCCAATGGGTTTGGCTGGAAGATCAGTTGATGCGCGGCGCGCTGCCACAAGGCGCAGACCAGTTTAACTCGTTACAGGACAAGCTACAGCAGGCGTTTGCTGAGCTTAACCTACCGCAACCATTTTATTTCGCCAGTGTTGCGCAAAGCATTGAAGATAAAGGCACTGTCGACTATCTGATGGATATCGCGCTGCAAGCCGGCGTGGACTGCCGCTATATCGCGCTGCAACAGTTAGGCGAGATTGACGGCCAGCTGGTTGACTTAGATGGCTTCCCAATTCAGGGGCTGTTTAAGCTTTACCCGTGGGAATTCATGCTGCAAGAAGACTTTGCCAGCACCATACTCAGCAGCCAGACCCAATATCTGGAGCCGCTGTGGAAATGTCTGCTGTCGAATAAAGGCATACTGCCGCTGCTGTGGCAGAAATTTCAGGGCCATCCTAACTTGCTGCCGGCGTTCTTTGATGATGGCAGCAAGTTACAAAATGGTTGGGTACGAAAGCCGTTATTTTCCCGCGAAGGCGCAAATATCGAGTTGGTCAGTGCTGACGGCGCAGTGCTAAAACAAGATGGCCCCTACACCGACAGCGGTTATATTCGTCAGGCACTGGCGCCACTGCCACAATTTGCCGGCAGCTATACATTAATTGGCAGCTGGGTGGTAGCTGACAGTGCTGCCGGTATCTGTATCCGGGAAGACAGCAGTTTGATTACCAAAGATAGCTCGCGTTTTTTACCGCATATTATTCTCGATTAACCTTTGCCTAACGCTGTATTTTCAGCGGCGGCTAAAACTGCCGCCGCGGCTGACCAACCATCAGACACAGCCAAACATAAAGAATAAATATGCTGTAATTGTGGATATTTAACCACTAGTCATCTAAAATGCCAACTTTGTTGCCATGGCAGTTGGCATTTTGCCTTTGAACTGCCATCTTTATGTCTTAGATATGTATTGTCTTGCCAGAAGGAAATCCCCCAGCCGTGCGCACTACTGAACTTGTATCCGGTTTTCGTCAGTCAGCCCCTTATGTAAATGCCCATCGCGGCAAAACTTTTGTCGTGATGCTGGGCGGCGAGGCTATTTCTCAGTCTGGCTTTCGCAGTATTATTAATGACATTGCCCTGCTAAATAGCTTAGGTATTAAAGTTGTGCTGGTATACGGCGCACGGCCGCAGATCAACGCTGCGCTACAGCAAGCCGGGTTAGAACCTACCTACCATAATCGTGTACGGGTAACCGATGACGATTCGTTCAAATTAATCAAGCAAGTCGCCGGTGCATTGCAGCTGGACATTACCGCCCGTTTATCAATGAGCTTAAGTAATACACCCATGCAGGGTGCGCAGATTAACGTCGTCAGTGGTAACTTTGTCATTGCTCAGCCGTTAGGCGTCGATGAAGGCATCGACTACCATCACAGCGGCAAGGTACGCCGCATTGATGCCGCGGGTATCCGCCGGCAGCTGGATAATAACGGCATAGTGCTGATGGGCCCGATTGCCGCATCTGTTACCGGCGAAAGCTTTAATTTAACGGCTGAAGATATCGCGACCCAGGTCGCCATAAAACTAAAAGCTGACAAAATGATTGGCTTTAGCGAGATTGGCGGCATTGTCGGCGAAACGGGGGACATTATTGCTGAGTTGATGCCAAATGCAGCAGAAAAAATAATGCATGACATGGAGCAGCAGCCGCATGCCTGCCCCGGCACACTGGCATTTTTACATGCAGCAATTACGGCCTGCCGCGGCGGCGTGCCGCGCTGCCATCTGGTGAGCTACGACGAAGACGGCGCTCTGTTGCAGGAGCTATTTTCGCGGGACGGTATTGGTACACAAATTGTAACGGAATCAGCAGAAAAACTGCGTATTGCCACCATCTCTGATATTGGCGGCATTCTTGACCTGATCCGGCCATTGGAACAACAGGGCTTGCTGGTAAGACGCTCACGCGAGCAATTGGAGATGGAAATCAGCCAGTTTACGCTGATTGAACGCGACGGCCTGGTTATTGGCTGTGCAGCGCTGTATCCGTTCCCGGAAGACAATGTCGGCGAATTTGCCTGCCTGGCCGTACATCCGGATTACCGCGATGCCGACCGCGGCAGCCTGCTGCTAAAAAGCATTGTACAGCAGGCGCGACAGCGTAAATATGAAAAACTGTTTGCGTTAACCACCCGCAGCATTCACTGGTTTTTAGAGCAAGGTTTTGAATTGCATAGCGTCGATGATTTACCGGCACAGAAAAAACAGCTGTATAACTATCAGCGCCGCTCGAAAATTCTTGCGATTACATTGTAATCACCGGGTTATTGCCTGCTTTATCTGCGCGGCCACGCTTTTACCCAGCGCCCGCGCAGTGGTCCACTTACCACCCGACACGGTTAATAACCGGCCCTGCCACTGCAATTGATACTCCCGGCTGGCGCTGCTGGCATCAGCACTGCCTGCCAGTAGCGGCCGTACACCGGCAAAATCGGCCAATACCGCCGCGCTGCTGCACTGTGGTTGAAAATACCGGTTATAAACCTGCAGCAGATAATCACGTTCTGCCTGTGAGCACAGGATCGGATCGGTTAACTGCTGGCGCACCTCAGTGGTCCCAAGCAATGTATTCCCCTGATACGGCAAGACAAATACAATACGCGCCTCACCGGGCACTTCCAGCATATGGCCGTAGCGGCCGACGGCAGGCAGCAATAAATGACTGCCGCGAACCAGATCCAGTTCCTGGCCGGACGCAATACCAGATTGTTGTAACAATTGCTGGCTCCAGGGGCCAGCGACATTTACCACCCGGTCAAACTGCTGCCAGCCCGTGGCCAGTAAAATCTTCGCATCGGTGCTGAGCTGTTGTACCGGACTGTGCTCAAAAATTTTAACTCCGGCCGCCCGGCATTGTTGGGCCATCCATAAGCCGAGCTTAGTGTCATCCATCTGACCATCGAAAAACAGATAAGCGCCCTTCAACCCCGCGGCTTGCAGCTGGGGTGAACAACGCAATACCTGCTGTGCAGACAACCAGCGGTGCCGGCCAATGCCTTTGCGCCCGGCAAAGTTGTCGTACAACCATAAACCTATTTTCAGTTGCCAGCGCGCCCGGCGCGAGTCACTGTATAGCGGATACAGGATCGGCAGACGTCGGGTTAGTTGTGGCGCCTTTTTCAGCCACCAGCGCCGCTCCTGCAGCGCTTCGCGCACTAAACGAAACTCACCCTGCTCTAAATAGCGCAAGCCGCCATGCAGTAATTTGGACGACGCGCTGCTGGTGGCCTGCATTAAACCATCACGTTCATATAAACTGACGTCGTGACCGGCAAGTGCCAGTTGCCATGCGCTGCTTAACCCATTAATGCCACCGCCTATCACTGCAATTTTCATCTGCCGCCTGCCTTTAACCTGTTAGCGCGATATCGTCCCGGTGTACTACAGCTTCACTGGGGCAGAAGCCCAAAATATCAGCAATTTGCTGGCTGTGTAAGCCTTTGATTAAATGCAGCTCTGTCGCGCTGTACTGGCAAATGCCTTTAGCCAGCTGCTTGCCGCTACTGTCACACAGCCAAATGGCATCACCCTTATCAAACTGGCCCTGCACGGCACTAATGCCTTTTGCCAGCAAAGAGGCACCTTTATGCAGCAGTGCCTGCACTGCGCCGCTATCAAGTGTGATGCTGCCCTGACTTTTCAGGCTGTGTTGCAGCCAATGTTTTTTCGCACTCTGCCGGTCTTGCTGGCGCACAAACAACGTGCCGGCTGCTTCACCACGTAATAGCGCATCGAAACTTTCCGCTTTCTGCCCATTCACAATCAAAGTATCCACGCCTTGCCGGGTTGCCTTGTCGGCCGCCTGAATTTTTGTCACCATGCCACCGGTACCTATCGCATGGTGGCTGCCACCGGCCATCGCATATACCGTTGCGTCAATGACATCTACCTGCGGTATAAAACGGGCATCAGGTGTAGTTCGGGGGTTGGCCGAGTACAGGCCGTCGATGTCAGAACAAATAATCAGTGCATCCGCATCGACCAATATTGCCACCATAGCAGCCAGATTATCATTATCACCAACTTTCAACTCTGCGGTGGCAACACTGTCATTTTCATTG
>JBFKFH010000025.1:0-21345 GCA_041618685.1 Rheinheimera sp. | reverse complement strand
TCAGTGACCAGATGACGTGGCACAAAACCGATACCAAGACCTTGTTTTTGTGCATCTATTTTCGCCTGCATATTGCTGACAATCAGGCGTTGGCGGGTGTCGAATAAGCCGGAGGAGCGCTTGGGTGCGTCCAGTGCTGAATCCGCGACGATAACAGCAGTATGCTGTTGCACATCCTCCTGGCTGATAATCCGGTCAAGCGCAGCTAATTCATGATGCGGGGCCACGGCAAAGACAAACTCCACTTCACCCATCGGCAACACGGTAAACTGGCCTTTGGCGACATCGCCGGATAAACCTACCGCAATATCGGCCCGGCCGGTTTGCAAGGCCTCCCATCCGCCTGCCATGACTTCCTCTTTCACCTGCAGCTGGGTAATTTTTCCCAACTGCAGGAACCGGGTAATAACCTCCAGTACCGGTGCGTTGGGTACTATGCTGTCTTTAGCTATGACCAGTTGGGTTTCCCAGCCGGTATCGAGCTGTTTAACGGCATTTTGCAGCTGATTTGCCGCATGCAGCAAGGTACGGCCCTGTTCCAGTAGTAACTGGCCGGCAGGCGTTAATTGTGCTTTTTGTTTACTGCGATCAAACAGTGCGACATCCAATTCAGATTCCAGTTTGGCAATGGTGTAACTCAGTGCGGAAGGCACCTTGTACAGTGCTTCAGCCGCTGCGGCAAAGCTGCCTTTTCGATCTATCGCATCCAGTGCTCTTAAAGCGTCTAAACTCAGTACGTTATGCATAGTCTAATCTCGTGACATCAAATTCAAATAATTTGAATAGTGTAGTCAAAACATTGCGTTTTTACTGCAAATTTAATCGCGCTATAGTGACTTCATCGACACAATATTGCTGTCGAGAGGCAGTAAACCTAACTTTAAACAATTTGACAGGTGATATGATGGCTACTTCAATGATACAGAAAATTTTAACGTCAAACGCTGGTATTGCCGCATTAGCATTACGGGTACCGGTTGGTATTATCTTTGCTGCACACGGGGCGCAGAAATTGTTCGGCTGGTTCGGTGGCTATGGCTTAGAAGGTACCGGTGGCTGGATGGACAGCATTGGTTTATCACCGGGTATCGTCATGGCATTTTTAGCCGGGGCGGCTGAGTTCTTCGGCGGTATCGCGCTGATACTGGGCTTGCTAACCCGGCCGGCGGCATTTAGCCTGGTGATTGCAATGCTGGTGGCAATATTTGCCGTACATTTCCAAAATGGCCTGTTTATGAGCAACAACGGCTACGAATTTGGTTTAGCTCTGCTGGCGGCCAGCGTGTCATTAATGTTTAGCGGCGCTGGTAAAGCGTCAGTTGATAGTATACTGGCGAAACGTTTTAGCTAATTCGCGGTTAAGGAAAGCGCCCGGTTATGCCGGGCGTTTTTGCTTTTTGTACAGCACTAAAGAAACCGACTTGGCCTAAACCGACTGTTGAAGCCCCGGATGGGCGGAAACGAGCCTACATAGATGTATTTAGGCGTGTCGGTGTGGGTAAGTCGGTTTTGTCGCAGGGTAAAACGTTTACGAACCTGAACGCTTTTTCGCCCTGGGATGAGCATTGTCATACACCTTGGCTAAATGGGCGAAGTCCAGATGGGTGTAAACCTGGGTGGTGCTGAGGTTGGCGTGGCCAAGTAACTCTTGCACGGCGCGTAAATCCTGGCTGGATTCCAGCATATGGCTAGCGAAGGAGTGACGCAGCATATGCGGGTGCACATGCTGATTTAAGCCCTGTTGTTTGGCCCATAACTGCACCCGCTCCCGCACATGCCGCACGCTGATCCGTTTATGTTGTTTACTCAAAAACACGGCATGTTGATCGGCGTCTGTCAGTTTGGTGGCAAAGGCCGGGCGCTGTGCCAGCCAGGCTTTTAGCGCGTTCAGCGCAATTTTCCCTACCGGCACAATACGTTGTTTACTGCCTTTACCGGTTACCCGTAGCAATTGTTGTTGCCAGTCTATGTCATGAATATTGGCATTAACCAGCTCTTCTAACCGTAAACCTGATGAGTAAAACAGTTCCAGCATCGCTTTATCGCGACAGGCAAGAATATCATCTGAACTGTCAAAACTAAGTAAATGATTAAGTTGATCAACATTCAGATTTTTCGGCAGGCTACGTGCGGCTTTAGGTACTGATAAATACTGTGCAGGGTTGTCTGTGCGTATACCCTGTTCTTGCAGGTAACGGAAAAAGCTGCGCAGGGCAGCGACTTTTAGCGCTATGGTGCGCGGCTTGGCACCAGCACGGCGCAGGCCAACAATATGCTGCTTCAGTTGCGCTTCGGTCAGATTTAACCAGTGGCTGTCGACTGCTGTCATACTCAGCGCTAAGTGCTGCAATTGGCGCTGATAGGTGTCCAGCGTTTTACTGCTGTAACCGCGCTCGTATTGCAGGTAGCTGAGAAATGCCTGCAGTGGCTGCTGCCACTGCGCCGGCAACCCGGTGTCAGGCGGCGTCATAACCCGGCAACAGCTGGGCTAAAATGGTCGCCAGATGGCTGATAAACAGCTTGTCCATCGACGGTTGAAAATGGTCATCCTGCTCGCTACCGAAAGCCAGCAACGCCAGCGGCTGCTCGGCGTTACTGATCAGAATTAGTGCGACTGAATGTATTTGTGCAGGGAACAGGCCTTGCTGCTCTTCTTTGTTTAGCCGGCCCAGGTACACACCCTGTTGGTTTAACCGGCGCGATAACAACAACTGAAACTCGCCGGCACTGTGTGCATCAGTAAAGCGCAGCAAACGACACTGCTGCACCTGCGGTATGGCCGCAGTAAACTGTTGCAGGCTGGCGTCAACATCGGCCAGGCTTTTTGCCTGATATAGCTGAGCCTGCAGCTGATTAAATGCCAGAAACAGCTGTTCATTTTGCCGCGCTACTGACATTAAACGGGTAATGTCGTCTTCTAGCGCGACAATTTTTTCGCGTTGCATTTCTAATTGGCGTTCTACCAGTGAAATACTGCCGCGTTGCTGATGCGGTAAGCGTAAGCTTGCTAGCAGTTGCGGGTATTGTTGAAAAAATTCCGGGTGATCCTGCAGGTAATCGTAAACCACATGGGCGGCGAGCAGGTCGTTTTCCTTATTCAGGCTATCTGTCATAGCAATATTTGTCCGTCATATACATGTTCGGCCGGGCCGGTCATTTTAAGCGGTTGCCCAGGCCCATTCCAGCGAATTTGCAGGCTGCCACCGGGTAAATCTACCCGCACCTGCTGTTGTAGTTTTTTTTGTAACTGGCCGACTACCACCGCCGCGCAGGCGCCGGTGCCGCAGGCCTGTGTTTCGCCCGCCCCGCGCTCCCACACCCGTAGTTTAATATGGTGGGGGCTTAGTATCTGCATAAAACCGATATTGGCGCGCTCCGGAAAACGCTCATGCAGCTCAAACAGCGGGCCCTGCAGTTGGACCGGGGCAGTATCAAGATCTTCAACTTCGACTACGGCATGCGGGTTGCCCATTGAAACAACACCACAGAGTATAGTGTGATCTTCAGCACGCAAAATGTAGGTAATTTCCTGTTTCTGTGCTTTAAACGGTATCCGCGCCGGGTCGAGCTGCGGGATGCCCATATTCACCGTCACCTGGCCGTCTGCTTCGACATACAGAATGATTTTTCCGGATTTAGTACTGACACCAATTTTATGTTTATTGGTTAAACCGCGGGCACGAACAAACTTGGCAAAACAGCGTGCGCCGTTACCGCATTGCTCTACTTCAGAACCATCGGCATTAAAAATGCGGTAATGAAAATCTAATTCAGGATCATACGGTGGCTCAACCATCAGCAGCTGATCAAAGCCGATACCCGTATTACGGTTAGCCAGCGCTTTAATCTGCTCTTTGGTCAAAAACACATTCTGGCTTACCGCATCGACCAGCATAAAGTCGTTACCCAGGCCATGCATTTTAGTGAAATGTAACAACATCAGCGCCCTTGCTTAATCGGTAACGACCTGTTCGCCACGCCATAAATCCTGCCATTGTTCACGGGCTCGGATTAAATGCACTTTGTCACCATCCACCAGCACTTCGGCTGCGCGGGGGCGACTATTATAGTTTGAACTCATGGTAAAACCGTAAGCGCCGGCTGAGCGTATCGCCAGTAAATCACCCTGAGCAATAGCAAGTTCACGGTCTTTACCGAGGAAATCACCCGTTTCGCATACTGGTCCAACTATATCGTACACTGCCGCAGTTGCAACGCTGTTTTTCGTTAGCGGTACTATGGCTTGCCAGGCGCTGTAAAGGGCGGGCCGGATCAAGTCGTTCATTGCCGCATCAACAATGGCAAAATTCTTTTCCTGCCCCGGTTTTAAAAACTCAACTTTAGTCAGCAGCACACCGGCATTGGCCATGATGGCACGGCCGGGCTCCATTATCAGCTCAAGCTGAGGATAGCTTTTCAGACGTTCGACCACTTTACCGATGTAATCGGCCGGTGAGGGTGGCGCCTCTTTGTCGTAAGTTACGCCCAGGCCGCCACCAATATCGATATGCTTTAGCGCTATGCCGTCACTGGCAAGCTGGTCGATTAACGTCAACAGCTTCTCCAGCGCGTCTAAAAATGGTTGGGTTTCTGTCAGTTGTGAACCAATGTGGCAGTCAACACCCACTACATTCAGATGGCTGTAGCGGGCAGCCTGTCGATAAATGTCACGCGCCAGCAGAATATCGATGCCAAATTTGTTGGCTTTTAAACCGGTAGAAATATAGGGATGGGTTTTGGCATCAATGTCCGGGTTTACCCGGATAGAAACTGCCGCCGGTTTGTTTAACGCACTGGCGACCTGTTGCAGCCGCTCCAGTTCAGCGACCGACTCGACATTAAAGCATTTAATGCCTAGCTCTAACGCGAAGCGCATTTCTTCAGCGGTTTTTGCCACGCCAGAGAACACCACTTTTTTGGCATCGCCACCCGCGGCAATCACCCGGCGTAACTCACCGCCGGATACAATATCAAAGCCACTGCCCAATTTAGCCAGCAGGTTCAATATTGCCAGATTACTGTTAGCCTTTACCGCATAGCACACCAGGCTGTGCGGGTGGCGGGCGGCTGCGCTGGCAAATGCCTGGTAATGACGCTCAATGGTGGCGCGGGAGTATACATAACAGGGCGTGCCAAATTCACTGGCTACATCGCTCAGTGCTTTTTGTTCGGCGTACAGCTCATTATTCTGGTAATCAAAATGGTCCACGTTGTTCATCCGGTTGTTGAGTGGGAAGGCTGTTGTTTTGCTGCGGTTCTGCCACTTCAGGTGCCGGTTGTGGTAAGGTAAGCGGACCTTTTTGACCACAAGCACCCAGCAGGCTGCACAGCAAAATGACGGCAGCAAGTGTTAATAGCGGACCTTTGGTTGTAAAAGCATGCATGATGTTATTTTTTTATGGTGATTGCGCTCTATAATCGCATCCTTAGCGATAAAAGCAAACAGGTGAAGCAGATGAATGACCTAGAATATGATGATTTGACCGACAGCGTGTTACTGGCGGTAGAGCAAGCCGTAGACACAGCCGACGCCGATCTGGATTACGAATCACATGGAGGCTTGCTCAGCATCAGCTTTGCAGATGGCAGCAAGATCATCATTAACAAGCAACCGCCGCTGCATCAGTTGTGGGTGGCAACCAAATTTAACGGCCATCATTTTGAATGGCAAAACGGCCAGTGGATTGACAACCGCACCGGTGCGGAATTCTGGCAGTTACTAAATGATGCTGCCACCAAACAGGCTGGTGTGCCGCTTAACCTGGCGCCATAAGCGCGCTTTTTGGAAATTATGTAATGGCTTTACTCCCTTTTGTTGATGTGAAAGCGCAAGGTGAAACCCGCGCTGTGGTGGTTTGGCTGCATGGCCTGGGTGATTCCGGTCATGGTTTTGCGCCAATAGTACCGGAATTGCGTTTGCCAGCAGATGCCGGTATCCGTTTTTTATTTCCCCACGCGCCAGAGCGGCCGGTTACGGTAAATGGCGGCATGCGGATGCGGGCCTGGTACGACATTAAAACCATGGATCTAACGAACCGTGCCGATGAAGATGGGGTGCGGGAATCGGCGGCGGCAGTGCAGCAATTGCTGGATAAACTGATTGCCGACGGTGTTAGCAGTGAGCGGATTATACTGGCGGGCTTTAGTCAGGGAGGGGTAATAGCGTTACACCTTCTGCCACGGCTGCCTTATAAACTGGCCGGTGTCATGGCGCTTTCGACCTATATGTGCGCACCAGATAAGCTTAGAGAAGAAGCCAACAGCGTGAATAAAACCACAGCGGTGTTAGTTGCTCATGGCAGCCAGGATCCGGTAGTGCCGCTATTTGCCGGCCAGCAGGCGTACCATACATTAAAGAATGCCGGCTTCAATGCCAGCTGGCACGAATATAAAATGCCGCACAGTGTGTGTGCACAAGAGGTCGCGGATATCAGCAGCTTTATTCAGCGACGTTTAATGGCGCAGGCAGAGAGTTAATATGAATACTATTCGTATCGCAACCCGTAAAAGTGCGCTGGCCTTGTGGCAGGCTGAGTATGTCAAGTCAGAGCTGTTACGGCATCACCCGCAGCTGACTGTTGAGCTGGTGCCTATGTCAACGCAGGGAGACAAGATACTAGATACGCCGCTGGCAAAAATTGGCGGCAAAGGCTTGTTTGTTAAAGAGCTGGAACAGGCCATGCTTGAAGGCCGGGCAGATATTGCAGTGCACAGCATGAAAGATGTGCCGGTAGAGTTTCCGCCAGGCTTGATGTTGCATACTATTTGTCCGCGCGAAAACCCGCAGGACGCATTTGTCTCGAACCAGTTTCACAGCTTAGCGGATCTGCCGCCGGGGGCAGTGGTGGGCACGTCCAGTTTGCGTCGTCAGTGCCAGCTAAAGGCATTGCGGCCAGATCTGACCGTGCGTGACTTGCGCGGTAACGTCAATACGCGGTTAGCAAAGCTCGATAGCGGTGAATATGCCGCTATTATTCTGGCCGCTGCCGGCCTTATCCGCCTGGGTTTTTCCCAGCGTATTGCCAGCTTGCTACCGGTAGAAACCAGCTTGCCAGCAAATGGGCAGGGGGCTGTCGGTATTGAATGCCGTATAGATGATAAAGCGGTACAGCAATTGCTGATGCCGCTGGAGCACAGTGCCACCCGTAGCTGCGTGCTGGCTGAGCGGGCGATGAACCGTAAATTGCAGGGCGGCTGCCAGGTACCGATTGGCGCATATGCTGAAATTAGCGGTGATACCTTGTGGTTGCGTGGATTGGTTGGCGCGGTGGATGGCAGCGAAATAATTCGCCACGAGCTTAGTGGCCCGGTAGCGCAAGCAGAATCGCTGGGTACTGCGTTGGCAGAACATCTGCTGCAGCATGGTGCAGGGCGTATTTTGCAGGCGGTGTATCAGGCTGCACCATGACTGATCACGGCATACCGTATCCGATACCATTCTTAATTACCCGGCCAGCCGGAAAGGCCGACAATTTGTTGGCATCTTTAGATAGCGATGGTATAGGCTATTTATATCAGCCGTTAATTACAACAGCGCAGGTGAGCATAAAATCGCAGGATTTATCGCACCTGCAACAGGCTGATGCAGTGATCTTTGTCAGTGTCAGTGCCGTTAGCTGTTTGCAAAATCAGCTTGAGCAAACGGTGTTGACGGCGCCACTATTTGCCGTAGGCCAGACGACGGCCTCGGCGTTACAGCGCTGGCTGGCGCGCGACGTTACCGTGCCGCAGGACCAGCGTAGCGAAGGGTTACTGGCATTGCCGCAGATGCAGCAGGTGGCTGGCAAACACCTGGTTGTCGTGCGTGGCAATGCCGGGCGAGAATTGATAAAACAAACGCTGACAGCGCGGGGCGCCACGGTAAGGTATGTGCAAAGTTATAAACGGCTGCCATTACCGTTAGATGGCGCCTTGCTGTGCCAGCAGTGGCAGCTGGCTGGTATTCGTTGTATTGTTGCCACCAGCAATGAAATTTTACAGCAAATGTTTACCCTGGTGCCGCCAGAGCATCAATATTGGTTACAACAGTGTGACTGGATCCTGGTAAGCCCGCGCATGCAAGAAAGCGCCGTAGCGCTGGGTATTGCTGCAGAACGTATTATGCTTGCCGACAATGCCAATGACAGTGCATTGCTGGCTGCTATCAGCCAGCTTAAGAGGGAATATCAATGAGTGACAGCGTAGAGCGCGCAACTGAGATCGACGCGCCATTGCAGCAGTTAAAGCAACAGATCGATGCCGAACCGGCAGCCCGCAGTGGCGGCAGTTTTACCGGTGGTTTAAGTTTATTACTGGTGCTGGCATTGGGCGGTGCTATTGGCGCGGCAGGCTATTGGTTGTGGCCACAATGGCAAACACTGCAACAGCAAACCACCAGTTTGCAGCAGAACCAGCAACGTTTAACTGAGCAAAGCCAACAACAACAAGACAACAATGCGCAACTGCAACAACAGTTGCAAGCTGAGCAACAACAGCGCTTGGCGCAGCTGGAGCACAGCTTACAGCAACAGCAGCAACAGCTGGCAGCACAAAGCCAGGCGCAAATTCAGGCTGTGCGCCAGTTAGTGCAAGAACGTGACAGTGCACCGCCACGGCACTGGGTGGTAGCAGAAATAGCATATTTGTTGCAGTTAGCATCGCAGAAAACCTGGCTGGAAAATGATGTTGCTACGGCGCGTGCGCTGTTGGCCAGTGCCGATGAAAAGCTGGCTAAGCTGGACGACCCGTCGTTGTTGTTGGTGCGTCAGGCTATTGCCACAGATACAGAACAGTTAAGCCGCATTACGCCGCCGGATCTGAGTCAGGTACATATTACGCTGCAACAAATGCGCAAGCTAAGCACCCGCTTGCCGTTAAAGCTACGGCGTCAGGCGGAGCAAATCGAGCTGGTGCCGGGTACCGAACTTAGCGACTGGCGCGAAACGCTCAGTTACTACTGGCAGCAAAGCTGGAGCAAACTGGTGCAGATACGCAGCGCCGTACCAGAGGATTACTTTAGTCTGTCGACTGAACAGCAATTGATGTTACGTGTCAGCTTAAACCAGCAGTTGTTGCTGGCTGAGTTAGCGGCTATGCAACACCAACAACAGGTCTATTCTGCAGCACTGCAGCAGGCCAGTGATCAGTTGCAACGCTATTTTGCTGCTGACGATGCCACAGTACAAAAGCTCAGTAGCGAATTAGCCGAACTGGCCAGCGTAACCGTGGCGTTACCTCAGACCGCACCCCTTACCAGCTTGGCGCAGCTGCAGCAATATCAGCAACAACTGGCGGGAGAACAGCTATGATCCGCGTCTTGCTGCTAATTGCGGTGCTGGCGGCTGCAATGTGGCTAGGTCCGGTGCTGGTGAATCATGCTGGTTATGTCAAGGTTATCGTAGCTGGCAAAGTATTCGAAACAACGCTGCTTGGGTTGGCAATTTTGCTGGTCATCGCGGTCACCACGTTGTGGTTAGTCAGCTGGCTGCTGCGTAAACTGCTGCGACTGCAGCATGTATCGTTTAATTTTTTGCGCTGGCGCCGCCAACGCAAAGCGCAGCAGGCTTACGCACTGGGTTTGCAAGCCTATGCTAAACAGCAATGGCAGCTGGCGAGCCAGCATCTGGCTAAAGCCTGTACTGATGATTTTATGCAGGAAGAAAAACGCCTGCTGGCAGCGTATGCCGCGTTTTATGCCGGTGAAGTCAGCCAGGCAAATCAGTATATAACGGCGTTACCGGCCGACAGCAACAGCACGTTGTTTATTCAGGCTGATTTGCTGCTGCAACAGGGTAAAGCTGCGCAGGCGTGTGCGTTGCTTGGTGGCAAAGTACAGGCTGATACCGAAGACAAAGGCCTGGGCCAGTTGTATTTGTATGCACTGCAGCAGGCCGGGCAGTGGCAACAATTGCTGCAAATGGTGCCGGCCGCGTTAAAGCAACACTGGTTTGACAAAGAAAAATGGCAACAGCAGCGCTTTAATATTTATCCGGCGGCTATCAGCCAGCTTAGCCAGCAACAGCGGTTTGATGAAAAAGCCGATTACTGGCAGAACCTGCCGGCAAAAGAGCGAAAGTCGACAGCGGCGAATATTGGCAGAGCCTGGGCGCTGGCGCAAAGCGGTCAAAATGAAGCGGCGGAAAAACTGCTGCTAAGCCACCTGCAGTTAGCTGAACTGCCACAATTGCTGCCGTATATCCGGCAAATTCCATTGGGCCGGTCCGTGCTTAAATTGCGTAAACAGGTGCAGCACTGGTTACATGAACATAGTAGCAACGGCTATTTGTATGCATTGTTGGCCTACCTGGCGCAGCAAGAAGGCGAACCGGAGCAGGCAGAGTTAGCCATGCATAAAGCCCGGCAATATGAGCCCAGGCTTGGTTGATACCGCCTTAACCGGTTTGGCACAGCACAGCGCCGCTAATGCGCGGGTGCTGGTGTTAGGCAGCATGCCCGGTGCTGTGTCGCTGGCACAACAGCAATACTATGCACATCCACGCAATGCCTTCTGGCCCATCATGGCGCAGCTATGTGGCTTTGCACTGGAACAGCCCTATGACTCGCGGTTAAAGCAACTGCATCAGGCGGGCGTCGCCCTTTGGGACGTTATCGGCAGTTGCCAGCGGGCGGGCAGCCTTGACAGTGCAATACGCGATGAACGGGTGAATGATTTCGCCAGCGTTTTTGCCAGTCAGCCACAGCTACAAATCATTGGCTTTAATGGCGCCAAAGCCTGGAGCAGTTTTAAACGTTATGTCATGCCGTCAGGTATTGTGCCGCCCCGGTTGAAACTGCTCTGCTTACCCTCTACCAGCCCTGCATATGCGGCGATAAGCTTTGAAGAAAAACTGCAGTTATGGCGCCAACTTAAACCTTTCCTGCACAATAAAAATTGCACATCTGACAACTGAATTTATCGCTGAACCGCAGGTCAGATACATTCAGAATAGTATGAACTGTGGAATACATTACGTTGCAACGTACCCGCACAGTGTTGCGCCAATTTTATCTGGACTATGCCGCCAGCCTTTTTTATGCGCTGGCATTGCACAGTGCACTGTTAGCTTACCTGCTTACCGCTAAATTTGCCGCACCAGCGCCACCCGCTACGGTAATACCGGTAACAACCTTTTTGTATCAGCCGGCAGACATCGCAGTTCAACCAGCGCCAGCCGATAGCCAGCATGTTGCAACGGCACAGACTGCGGCGGTTAGTAACGTGCCTGAACATGAACCCGGCGGCCGGGCGGTGGTGGAGCAGGCCGCGGCTGATGCTGAACCGGCGCTAGCCAGTCCGGCTGACTCCACGCATAATGCCGTTAACTTACCACCGCCGGTGGCCGTATCGGTAGCAGAGGCTGTCGTGGTACCTGCCGCAGCCTCAGACCGGACCAGCCTGGCGCAACGCGCACTGAATATGGCATTGGCCAATGATGCCAGCAATATAGATGCGGCAGCACAGGCCAGTTATCAGCATTTCAAGCAGGCACAGCAGCAACCGAAAATCACTGTAGAAAAACGCCATCAGGCAATTAGCAACGATCCTGCAAAGCAGTTGGTAACAAAGTTGGACGATGGCCGTCACATTATCCGCACCAAACAGGGCTGCCTTATCAGCGATCCCAGTAAACATGGTTTTGACGCGCTGATGGCGACAGGTAAAGTGGCGTGTGTAGATGAGGTTACAACCAGCGAGCTGTTAACACAGGCGCTGGATAAACACCGTAAAAACTAGGTTACTGGTTACTGATATGTTGTTCAAGGCGTTGCTTTAACTCACCTTCAATCGCAACCGCTTTACCGGTTTTTTGATCCAGACAAACAAAGGTAACCTCAGCGTCGGCGGCCAGCGCATCTTTGCCGGCAATATGTACCTGCTGGGTTACCACCGCGCTTTTACCGCCAACTTTACTAAAACGGGTCAGCACTTCCAAAGTGTCACCCATGGTGGCTGCAACTCTATAATTAATATTGATATTTACAATGACCCAGGCCAATCCATGCTTGGCAAACCAGTCAATATCGCCACTGTCCTCCAAATAGCCCCAGCGCGCTTCCTCTAAAAACTCCAGATAACGGGCGTTATTCACGTGTTGATAAATATCTAAATGATATCCGCGAACTTTAATTAAGGTTTTATGCGACATATGGCCACTCAATACGAAATTGCAAAGCCTGATTGTGGCATAGTTTAACTGGACGTACCAGTTTAGATATAGGCAAAAGCATCGGCAAACATGTGTTCACGATGCGCGCCTTGTTCGATAAAAGCGCTACGTACTACGCCGGCCATCGCAAAGGGGCCGGCAACATAGATATCATAAGCTTCCAGCGAGACAAAATCGTTTAGCACTGCCTGATGTACCATACCACTGCGGCCTTGCCAGTCGGCGTCTGGGTTCTGTACGACGGGTATAAAACGGTACTTCGTATTCTGCGCCGCCCATTGCTGCATCACATCGTTATGATATAACGCATTGTGCTCGCGTACGCCCCAGTAAACAAATACCGCCTGGTCGGTATTGGTGGCTGCAATAGTCCGCGCAATGCTGTAGACGTAAGAAAAGCCGGTACCGCCGGCGACTAAAATAATCGGTCGCTTGCTGTCGGCACGAAACTGGGCGTTGCCCAATCCAATCTCGGCCTGCACTGGCTGCTTTAACTGATGCTGCTGAATTAGATGTGCGAGGGCCTGACTGGCGTATTGATCAGCCACAGCACCACCGATATGAAGCTCCAGTTGCTGCTCACTGGGTATGCTGGCAATGGAGAAAGGCCGCTTATCTGTATCACTCAGGCACAGCTGTAAATATTGGCCGCTGGCAAATTTCACGGGTTGTGATGGGGTTAGCAATACACGGTTAACGGTCGGTGTCAGGGCTTCAATGCTATCTACGGTACAGGAAATTATGCTCATAATACTCTCAGCGATGGCCGTTACGGCTTAGCCACGGATAAAAGGGTGGTGTAATACCAGATCGGTATCGGCATAGGCCAGGCAACAGTAGGTAAACTGCTGTTGCTTGTCCAGCTCAGTTAAAGGCTGCGGCTCCTGGTAATGCACCTGACCGCTTTGCAGCTTACAAACACAACTGGTGCATACACCTTGCCGGCAGCGATTGGGAAAGTCGATGCCGGCACGTAACGCAGCGGCCAGCACCGTTTCGCCTTGCTCTATGCTAAAACATAGCCCGGCCGGGTTCACAGTAACCTGATAACTCACAACGCTTTCCCCGCATTACCGGCTGGCAGCGGAATACCCAGGGTATCCCACATCGCATCGACCCGTTGCTGTACCTGCGGATCCATCACGATGGGCTCACCCCATTCTCGGCTGGTTTCACCAGGCCATTTATTGGTCGCGTCCATACCCATCTTGGAACCTAAACCGGACACAGGCGAGGCGAAATCGAGATAATCTATCGGTGTGTTTTCAACCAGCGTGGTATCACGTGCCGGATCCATGCGGGTGGTAATGGCCCAGATCACGTCTTTCCAGTCTCTGGCGTTAATATCATCGTCGCAGACAATAACAAACTTGGTGTACATAAACTGACGTAAAAACGACCAGACACCCATCATCACGCGTTTGGCGTGGCCCGGATACTGTTTTTTCATTGTCACAACAGCTAAGCGGTAAGAGCAGCCTTCCGGCGGCAGATAAAAGTCAGTAATTTCCGGAAACTGTTTTTGCAGTATCGGTACAAATACTTCGTTTAATGCCACGCCCAGTATCGCGGGTTCGTCCGGCGGCCGGCCGGTGTAGGTGCTATGGTAAATCGGCTGTTTGCGCTGTGTTATATGCGTTACGGTAAATACCGGAAAGCTATCTACTTCGTTGTAATAGCCGGTATGGTCACCGTAAGGCCCTTCTGGTGCCATTTCGCCCGGTGCTATATAACCTTCGAGCACGAATTCAGCACTGGCCGGGACTTGTAAATCATTGCTGATACACTTAACCACTTCAGTGTTATCGCCGCGTAATAGCCCGGCAAAACCATACTCAGACAGGGTATCGGGCACTGGCGTTACTGCGCCTAAAATAGTGGCGGGGTCTGCACCCAACGCCACTGATACTGGGAAATTCTCTCCCGGATGGGCTTTTTGAAATTCATAAAAGTCCAGTGCGCCGCCGCGATGCGACAGCCAACGCATAATCAGTTTATTTTTACCCAGTAATTGCTGGCGATAGATACCCAGGTTCTGCCGTTCTTTGTGCGGGCCTTTGGTAACAGTCAGGCCCCAGGTAATGAGTGGCGCCGCGTCGCCTGGCCAACAGGTCATAATAGGTAAATTATTCAGATCGACATTATCGCCACTGAGCACGATTTCCTGACACGGGCCTTTTTTTACCAGTTTAGGCGACATGTTCAGCACCTGCTTAAACAATGGCAACTTGCTAAAGGCGTCTTTCAATCCTTTGGGCGGCTCAGGTTCTTTTAAAAACGCCAATAGCTTACCCACTTCACGCAGCGCGGAAACGTCTTCCTGCCCCATTCCCAGTGCAACACGCTGCGGCGTTCCAAACAGGTTAGCCAGCACGGGTATCGTGTGGCCCTTGGGATTTTCAAATAAAATGGCCGGGCCGCCGGCTCGCAGGGTCCGATCGGCAATTTCGGTCATTTCCAACACCGGATCTACTTCAGCTGTTACCCGCACCAGCTCGCCGCGTTGTTCTAACTGCGCGATAAAGTCACGTAAGTCTTTGTATTTCATCTCTGCCATCGGGCCAATTCGTTATTGCCTGCTATTATACAGCTCTGTGCCACCCATGCCAGTTTAGCCTGCTAAGTGGCTGGCGGGCATACTTTAATCTGATGCGGGCGCTACTTGGTCTGCTCCGGCTGGTAAAGTATCAGGAATGGCGCTAAAGTCTTGCTAAATTACTATGAAATTCAAACGACTTTTATGCATTTTCCCGCCAGTATTAAGCAACAAACCTGCCGTGACTGTTTAAGCGGTCAGGCATTAGGATTTGAAATCCGGATGGCATTTCAGCCGATTATTGATTGGCAGTCTAAAGCCATATTTGGCTATGAAGCGCTGGTGCGCGGGCCTCAGGGCGAAGGTGCCGGTTGGGTTTTTCAACATATTAACGATGAAAACAAATATTACTTCGATCAGGCCTGTCGGGTTAAAGCCATTGAAACAGCAGCAAAATTAGGCTGCGGCAGTTTTTTAAGCATTAATTTTTTACCCAACGCTGTGTACAACCCGGAAACCTGCATTAAAGCAACGATCGAAGCGGCAGATTTGTTTGGTTTTGACCTGACCAAACTTATTTTTGAAGTGACCGAAGGTGAGCAAATTCCGGATAAGGCACATTTAAATCGAATTTTTAGCAGCTATGCCAAACGGGGCTTCCAAACAGCGATTGATGATTACGGTGCAGGTTATGCCACGCTGGATTGGTTGATCGAGCTCAAGCCGCACATTCTAAAGCTGGATATGCAGTTAATTCGTAACATAGAGCAACACCCGGCAAAGCAATACATTGTTGAGCAAACCATCGCGCAGTGCGAGTTGCAGGGCACCCGTGTCCTGGCAGAAGGCATTGAAACACAAGCCGAATGTGAATATCTGGCATCAGCCGGTGTTCGTTATATGCAAGGCTATTATTTTGCTAAGCCAACCCTGGAAAAACTCCTTACGCTGCCAGAAATTAATGGGCTGAATGTATAAGCTAGCGGACAATTTCTGCTCGTTGTGGCAATATAGGGATTATTAGACATCCAGACGCCTACATTGTGAGGTCAGAAATGAAACGGGATACGCGCCTGATCCACGCAGGCAGAGCTAAACAATATACCGGTCAGGTGGTAAACCCGCCATTGGTGCGCGCTTCAACCATAGTGTTTGATACGTTTGCCGAGCTAAAACATGCAACCCAGCAGCGCGGCAATAAAGTGCCATTTTACGGCCGGCGCGGTACCAGCACCCACTTTGCGCTACAAGATGCGATTTGTGAGCTAGAAGGCGGCAGCGGCTGTGCGCTCTATCCATGTGGTGCGGCTGCGGTAAGTGGTGCCTTGCTGGCGTTTTTAACAGCCGGTGATCATCTGCTGATGGTCGACAGTGTGTATGAACCAACGCGGGCGCTGTGTGATAAGTTGCTCAGCAGCCTGGGTATTGAGATCACCTACTATGATCCGCAAATTGGTGCTGGCATCGCCGCGCTGATTAAAGCGAATACACGGGTCATTTTTCTTGAATCACCGGGTTCACTGACATTTGAACTGCAGGATATCCCGGCAATATGTGCCCTGGCGCAGCAGCATAATATTGTCACCATTTTAGATAACACCTGGGCATCGCCCATTCTATGTCAGCCGTTTCAGCTGGGTGTGGATGTGTCTGTACAATCGGCGACAAAATATATTGTCGGGCATTCGGATGTCATGCTGGGCACAGCCAGCGCCAATGCCAAACACTGGCCGCAACTGCGCGAGCACAGTTACTTACTGGGCTATTGTGCCTCAGCTGATGATGCCTACACCGCACTGCGGGGCTTACGTACGCTATCGGTACGGTTAAAACAGCATCAGCAATCGGCGCTAAAAATCGCAGATTGGCTAACACAACGGCCAGAGGTTGAAACTGTGCTGCACCCGGCACTACCGTCACATCCGGCCCACCACATATTTAAGCGTGATTTCTCTGGCAGCAATGGTTTGTTTTCATTTGTGTTAAAGCAGGGTAGCCAGCAACAGGTTGAGGCTTTTATTGAAGGCATGGCACATTTTAAAATGGGTTTCTCCTGGGGCGGCTATGAAAGCCTAATTACGGCCACCATGAAAGTGCAGCAGTTGCGCAGCGTTACCAAATGGCCTTATAGCGGGCCATTGATCCGGCTGCATGTAGGTTTAGAAGATGTGCAAGACTTGCTGGCCGACTTAACCGCCGCTTTTGCGAGGTTTAACAAGGCTGTATAACTTGGTTTGGTGCAGCGTTGAGGTATAAGCGGCGCAGCTGGCCGGTGCTTTCGTGGCGAATTAACCTTATCAGCTTATGCTTTTTATCAGCTTAGTTCCCATAGCGACAAACTTGACCTGTTAAACATTATTTTCATGTGGCAGGGGTATATCACCGGCAATAACTTCGATTGCCCTGGGCAGTACGACAAACGTTGCCGGCGTGCTTGTTTTAAACTCGCCATCCGCTTCAACCTGAAGTGGTTTGGTCGTGCGGATATCAAAGGCTTGTGCTGTTTTACAAATAACACGCTGTGTGGATCTTAGTTTGCCATTGCGTAAACTGGGCCCAAGCAGCAATAACCGCCACCAGGGTTGTGCTTTGATACAAAACAAATTTAACTGACCATCCTGGATCGTGGACTGTTCATCTACAATGTTTCCGCCACCATAATAGCGGCTACTTCCCACCGCCAGATGAATGGCCTTGGTGTGGTAGTTCCAGCCCTCAGCTGCTATCTCAACTTTAAAACTCCGGTTACGTTTTATGGCGCTGAAAAAGGCGCCCAGATATGCCAACACGCCAAAGTATTTTTTGGTGTCAGGCGTTAGCTCATGGGTTACATCGACGCCAAGACCAATATGTGCAACATTGATAAAGAGTTTGTTGTTAACCTTGGCCAGGTTAATGCGTTCGCGCTTAGCATGAACAATAACTTGCGCCGCTGCTGAAATGTCCTGCGGAATGCCCAGCGAACGTGCCAGATCATTAGCAGTTCCCATCGGTAATATGGCTAATGTTTGCTGGGTCGTGTAGATGGAGTGCAACGCCGCACTAATGGTTCCATCGCCGCCGGCAACAATAACGATACCGTCTTTTTGTCGGTAAGCGCTGATTTTTGCCAGCATCTGCGATTCACTTTGTGATATATAGACATCTAGCGCAATGCCAGACGCCTGAAGCAACTGAATAGCGTCTTCCAATTCCGCAGCCTGGCCATTACGGCTGTTTGGATTTACAACTAACAGAGCATGCTGCAACGGTCTATTCCTTCAGGGTTAAGGCTATTTTGAGAAAACCTTATTGTTAAAACGAAAAGAGCTAGGTTTCAATCCGACGATAAAATGACTCGATAAAACTGTATATACCGAATGCGAACAAGCCTATCGAGGCAATAATTATTAGCCAGCTTCCGTAAGGTGTGGTGCTTAACCATTCAAACGCGTCATTGATACCTTTATTATCACTGCTGCCGGCGACAAAAGTTGAGCGCAGAATAATCCAGCCAATAATACACCACACCACGCCGCGAGAAATAAGGCCGAAGCGGCAAATCGGGATGAGCCAGGTGTGTTTGTCCGCTGGAAACTCGATATACTTTTTAAAGCCAGACCTGAAGCCCTTTACCAAATGCGCAATACCAACAATAACCACAACGATTCCAATCATAATAAACAGCACGGTGATGCTATCTGAACTGATGTGCTCAGACATCGTTGATTGAGCAGATTGACCTGAAGTGTCGTCGCGTTGGTGCACTAACAGTTTTATAGCCCAGTACGCCAGCACGCCATGTGAAATTGCACTGATAACTAAACCACTTCTTATCGCCAGCCCCTTAAAGGAAGTGCCGTGATTGTCGGTGTCAGTTATACCCTGAATAAGGCGCCAGATAACATAGCCAAACAAGCCGACGACCAAAACCACTAACAGAAGCTCGCCGAACGGCAGAGTGTTAAGGCTGAGAATAGCGCCTTTGCTGCCCGTTTTCTCGCCCTGCCATCCGATGGCAGAGAAAAACGCCAGCATACCGATTGTCAGATAGATCAAGCCCCGCGCGGCATAACCCATTTTAGCCCAGGGTACCGGGCTGCTAAGCTTAACCATGCTATTTCCTTGTATTAATTGGCCGCCACCGCTTCGCCGGGTAAGCTGGCGCGCCAGTAAGGAGCAGCCAACGGCCCATACAGAACCTGCAGCCCAACCTGCCACCACGTCAGTTGGCCAGTGCACACCCAGATAAACGCGGCTGATACCAATCAACAGCGTCAGAAAAACTGAACTGAGCATAATAAGTGCTTTTACGCGTTTGCGACTTTGCGTTTGTGCCAGCAACGCCCCCATAGTTAAGTAGGCGCTCGCTGCCAACATAGAATGACCACTTGGAAAACTCGAGGTGTAAACCATGGTTGCGTGCGTTACCAAATCAGGCCGTGGTCGGTCAAAGCCACTTTTTAACAAAAGACTGGCCAGCAAAGCACCGCCAGTGGCCAGCAGCACCACCATGGCTAACCTGGCTTTTTTAATCAGGCAGAGAAAAACCATTACCCAGATACTGACCAGGGTTAACACCGCATTGCCGCCAAGCGCAGTAATGTCGTGCACAACCTGCTCCAACCATGGCGGGCCAATGGCGTGTTCAGGATTGCCAGCTTGTCGCATAAGCCTAAGTAGGGTTTCATCCAGCGTAAACGTTTCTCCGGCTACTATTTCTGCGGCAATAGCCATAAATAGCCACAGTGACAGCGTCACCAGCATCAATAATATCCAGAAATTTTTTTCCTGCTTGCCAAGCCAGGCTAAGCTGTCTCTCACCGTTACTTACCTTATGCGTTATGTGCCAGAAGAATAACAGGTAAATGGCACTCATCTTTTTAACGTTCGGGTAAAGTTTATGTATCGTTTTTAAGACTGGCAAGTTTTGCACCGATAGCGGCGAGCGCAGTGAGCGGTTTATACGTTTGTTATCAGTAATGCCGGAAATTGCCACCCTTGTACAAAAGGGCGGTAATTTCCGCCAGAGACAGCAGCGAATGAATTAACAAATATGCTGTAAAAGTGGGGCTGTTTAACTTATTAGTGTAACCAGCTGGTTTTTTGTTAGTGAGCCACTTTTTCTAATTAACTCATCACCATTTTTAAACACTAAAACGGTTGGTAAACCTCTAACACCGTATAGTTTGCTCAGTGTAGAATTTAGTGACACATCCACTTTAACTACTGTCACACTATCAGAGTACTCTTGTGCGATATTGCGAATGGTTTTATCCATTAACAGGCAGGGCCCACACCACTCAGCCCAAAAGTCGACCAAAACGATACCTTGCTCTGCAATTATCTTCTGTAGTTCATTATTTGAAGCTACGTTAATCGGCTCACCTAAAGCAGCAGCCTTCTTGTTGATCTTTTTGGAAATAGCAGAGATTGGCCACTTACCAATAGCTATAAAATTAGTAACAATTAAAGCGGCAATCAATACGGCCCACCCGATAACTTTCAAGGGGAATAAGTAAACTGAAGTGTTTTCTATAAAACCTTCTAAGCTATTCAATTTTTCTGTTATTTGATTTCCAAGACTCAATGTAAGCTCCTATGGTGGACAAGGAAAATATAGTTAGCGAATAACTGATGAAATAAAGCTGCTAACTGTTTTTATCCTTATTAATTAGCGTTTTATGTTTGCATTGCATCGATAAGCCCTAAAGGCTCAATAGGTGACAATAAAATCCATTGTGGTAGCTTTATGAAAGCTGGAAACTTATTGAAATACCAGCGTGCACTACTCGGAATATAGGTATTTAGCAGCTGCTTTACCCATATTTTTGTAATCGTGCCCAACTCCCTTCACTACATAGATATTCCAATTAAATTCAGCATTAAGGTTAGAAGCTAACTCCTTTGCCTTCTTGAAAAAGTACTCTCCACGGCTTAGGCGAAAAGCTCCTTGAATATCAATCTGTGGGTTTCTTACAAGGTGTCCGCGAGTTTCATGCTCATTGTCTAGTTCTCCGAGAAAAATAGTAAGCTTTGATTTAAAAGCCAAATCTATATTATCTCGGTTAGAGATGACATTATTTAAACCGTATGGAAAGTCCTCATTGAATGTCGGAACCGTATACCAACCTGAGTTTGATGCCAAAATTCTATTTGCTTTGTTTTTTAGATGAAATAAAGAGAATCGATGTAAGATTTGTCCGCCAGCTGAATGTCCAAACATGTCGTATTGGGTTGCTGATAATTTAAGTTTAAGAACTGAGTAATCAAATATTCTATCAAAATCACTAAAAATCCATTCACTGGAGTCATCAACAATTGTGTAACTGTCTATTGCGGTTTTGGCCTTGTTTATTTTCACATCAGAAAGCATTCTTGCAATGTTGTAATTCCAAAATTCAGGATAAAACTCTTCCGAATAACTTGGAGATAAAATCAATACATTGTATTTTTCTGAGGCATTTACCCAAGCGTCACGATAACTCCAACCATTTCTTCCGGCTCCAGGGACAACAATTAGTACTTTGGTATTTTCATCATATGAAACCGGCAAATGATAATACACGTCTATTCGTTTTTCAGTATGCCCTTTCCCTCCCTCTATCGAAAATTTACCTGATCCTAAGGTGATGTTTTCATTAATAGCTAATGTATATGGTGAAAATAGAATAATCAGTACTG
>JBFKFH010000024.1:0-21598 GCA_041618685.1 Rheinheimera sp. | reverse complement strand
TGTGGTGCTTCCGCCATCTCAGGGGTCAGGTGTGGCAGTAAAGTGTGCTGCCGGGTGTCGGTATCAAGATAATATACGCCGTTAAACGCGCCGATAAAGACATTGCCATCCTCAACCAGCGCCGTGCGCAACCAACCATCTTCTATACCATTGTCTGACAGGCTAAACAGCTTTTCCGGTACCCCAGTCGAGATTGGTAAGCGATGCAGTTCATCGTCCATTAAAAACAGCAATGACTGTGAGTCATATTCAACCAACGCAATAATAGTGCCTGTCTCAGCGTGTTCCTTCTCTGCCGGCACCGGCATAAACAACTCAAATACGGCTTTCTCATCGTTGAATAAATAGATACCAACATGGGCGGCAGCGGCCCATATCCGGCCGCTGGAGTCCTGCAGCAGGCTGGAAAAGGCCAGCTCTTTTAGTTCGTAGCCTTCGGTTGAAATATGATTTAGTTTGGTACTGTCATAGCGGTTAATGCCACCATCGGTGGCAATCCATAAAAAGCCATCCCGATCCAGCAGTAAGTCGCGTACAGAGCCCTGCGATAAGCCTTGATCCGGTGTCAGCGGCCGCAGTAAAGGGGCTGCAGATAAGTTGCTGATCGTTAACAGCAGACCTAGCACTATATAGCGCAAAAAATCCGGCAGAGATATCACTGGCACTCCCTTGTGGTAGCTTTATTAAAATTTTTCTTGCTACATCAGCGGTTAGTAACAAAACATATAACGAGAAGGCGTAACTTGTCCAGTACTCTAGGTGGGTAGAAAATGTATTAACGTGTCAGCAGCCATACCAGCTGCACGATACTGCCAGCGATGATAAATAACAGTAAATAGATGTGGGTAAACTGTAGCAAATTAATAGCCAGGGTGATGTCAGCCGGTGCAGGTTCCTGCTGTTGTAATATTTTACTGCGCCGCTGTTTTAACTGGTTATAGTACAAAGGCCCGCCTAAATTTCGCCGCAGCGCTACACTGGCGCAGCATAGCAACCAGTATGACCAGCGGTTGATATTGTAGCGAGGTTGACGGCACTGGCGATAACAGCGCAGCACGCCGTATTGTAGTGCCAGTAACACACTGACTATCAGTTTAGGTATGGCGGTCAGTGCGTTTGCCACCACAGTGGCGGGTAAACCAAAGTGATGAAAGGCGGCACGTTTAGGATTCCATTGCTGCTGCAACTCCAGCAGCAAGCGGTACCCCAGAGCAGCCAGGCCACCGCCGAGTAAAAATGCGCACACTACCCCGGTAAGCTGGCTGGCAGAACGCAATGCCAGGCTTTCCACTATAGCTTTGCTCAGCCCCATGCTGCTAAGTGCGGCAGTACGGCGGCACAATAAGGCTGTAGCTTGCTCCCGTGCCAGCGTGAGTTGGCCGCGCTGCAAGCTATGTTGAATGCTCAGCGCCTGCTGTTGCTGGCTGTACCAATTAAGGCTGCAAAACAGCAGCAACGCATCAAGTAAAACGGGTAAATCGGAAAACTGATACAGGCTATATAACAGTGCCATGGCTGGCAGCCAGGCAACCAGCAATGCCAGACTGCCAGAAATATACAGCTGTTGGCGTGCCCGCTGTGGCTCAGGATTGACTTTATTGCCTAACTGTAGCGCAAAGTAGCGAAACAGCGTCAGCGGATGATAAGACGCTGGAAGGGGTAAAAACCGTGTTGCCAGCAATACCAATAACAGTATTGCCGGGTAGGCAGAAACGCCGCTTGGCCAGACCAGGTCTGCTATCTGAGGCATGTTATAGCGTGACGTCGCTTAAACGTTGCAGTAGCTCCAGCACCATTGCGGAACTGTGTTTGGACGCAATATCCAGATAGGCTTCAAACGATTGCGGCGATTCTTTACCGGCAATATCACTCAGGCTGCGGATCACAACAAAAGGCGTTTGTAACATATGGCAGACCTGCGCAATGGCTGCGCCTTCCATCTCTACCGCCAGCATGGTTGGAAAATGCTGACGGATTATTGCAATGCGGGCTGGATCACAGATAAAGCTGTCACCGGTGGCAATTAAGCCGGTCTTAGTCTGGCAATAGCCTAACGTCTGAATGCTGTGTTCAGCTGCCGCAATTAATGCCGGATGGGCACTGAAGCTGGCAGGCATCTGAGGTACCTGGCCCATGGCGTAACCAAAGGCTGTCACATCGACATCGTGGTGGCATACTTGTGTGCTGATGACCACATCGCCGACATTCAGCTCAGGATCAAAGCCGCCGGCAGAACCGGTATTGATAACCGCATCCGGACTAAAATGCTGGATCAGTAACGCCGTTGCCAAAGCTGAAGCCACTTTGCCAATACCGGATTGCACCAGCACGACGTTTACACCCGCCAGTTTGCCACTATAAAAGGTATAGCTACCCAGCTTTGTGGTGGTGACTTCACTTATTTGCTGGCGCAGTAACGCCACTTCCGGCTCCATAGCGCCGATAATACCAATCAATTGCATGCTGCAGTCTCTGTCATTACAAAGCCGCTAGTATAAAACGCCATGGCGGTAAAATCCCGCTTTTCGTCATGCTATCTTGCCCCTATTGCGCCAGGGGGATGCTTAGTGCCGCAGTGTCAGCAGTCAGTTTACCTTGCTGGTAGTCGTGAATAGCCTGCTCAATTTCTGCCATTGAATTCATCACAAAAGGACCATATTGCACGACAGGTTCGCCAATGGGGTTGGCAGCCAGCATCAGAAAACGGCTGTCTTGCTCTGCTTGCAGCGTCAGTGTAGTGCCGGTACTTAGCACGCCGGCATGATGCAGCGGTACTGCACGGGCGTCCTTGTCGTCATGCACGCTAATGCTACTGCCTTTGTAGGGGTAAACAAAGGCCGCATGGCTGTCGGGTAAATGCAATGTAATGCGCTGGCCGGCGTGTAAACTGATGTCATAATAATGTGGCTCGGTGCTAAGGCCCCGGATTGGCCCGCTAAGCTGCTGGTTATCAATCTGCAGCACTCCGGCTATCACCTTGACACTGCCCTGGCTTAATTCGAGTACCGGGATTTGCTGTGGCAAAATATCGACATAGGCCGCCGGCTTCATTTTTTCAGCGGCCGGCAGGTTCAACCACAACTGAAAGCCCTGCATCAGGCCCGCTTCCTGCTGCGGCATTTCTGAATGAATAATACCGCGGCCAGCCGTCATCCATTGCACACCACCACTTTTCAAGTGACCCTGATTACCCAAATGATCCTGATGCAGCATATGACCGTCCAGCATATAAGTGACAGTTTCAAAACCCCGGTGCGGGTGTGGCGGAAAACCTTTGATGTAATCACCGGCCTGGTCAGAGCCAAAAAAATCTAACATCAAAAAGGGGTCAAGCCGGCTATGTGGATCGCGGCCCAGACTACGTTTAATTTTTACTCCGGCGCCATCGGATGCAGCAACTGACGGAATTAGGCGTTGTAAAGTACGAGCGGTCATAGCGTCCTCCAAATCATTTCCCCTATTAAATATCAGTGTAAACGGAAAGAAAATTGCATTATTAGCCAGAAATTAATCTAAAAAATAGAAATGTCTGCGCCTTCGGTAGTTCAGCCGGTGTTAAGTCGCTAGCAGTAAGCTGGCGTTATTAGTTTAAGCAGTACCCAACTCCCCAATGCAGGGAAAATAAGGAGCAATAAGATGAAAAAGTCATTCGCATTAGCCGCTATTGTGGCTGCAACGTTTGCTGCTGGAGCCCAGGCCAATATTAAATGGGATTATGTCGGGGCGGGTTTCACTGACGCAGGCGCTGATGGCCCTTATATCGAAGGGTCATATCGTTTAGATGGCAACTGGGTAATTGATGGGACTTATACGCGTTTTTCTGATGGCCCTTTTGATGTCAATTTTGTCCGCGCTGGTGTGAATTATCTGACAGGCTTTCGGTTAGATTTTTCACCAAGCACTCAAACCTATGTTTTGGCAGGTATTGAACATGCATCAGGTGATGCCGATGATACCGGGGGTTATGCTGGTGTAGGCTTACGCCATCCATTAACGGCACAAGTAGAGTTGTATTCAGAAGCAACTTATCACTCGATAGCAGATGACCACGGCAGCCTGGCAGGTGGTATTGCGTTTTACCTCAGCCCGGACTGGGCCATTCGTAGTAACATCGCATTGAATAGCGGTGACACTAAGAATGAATTCCGTTTTGGTGTGTCGTACCAGTTTTAAGCAACGGTTTGCCAGTATTGAACAGCGCCTAACGGCGCTGTTCGTGTTTTAGCAACCAGGCTTTCTTGTCCAGTCCGCCGGCATAACCGGTGAGTGTGCCATTGGCACCGATCACGCGATGGCAAGGCACAACTATCGCGATCGGATTGCGGCTGTTTGCCGCACCTACTGCGCGCACGGCTTTAACATTATTAATGCTGCGGGCTATTACGCTGTAACTGCAGGTTGTACCATACGGCACGGCGCAAAGGGCTTGCCAGACCTGCTGTTGAAATTCAGTACCTTTGGCATCCAGCGGCAAGTCAAACTGACTGAGGTCACCGGCAAAGTAAGCGCGCAGTTGCTGGGCTGCCCGTTCAGTTAATACTGACGGTGTTGCCGGTTGTGACAACATACTGTCAAAGCGAATGGCGCAAATGCCTTGGTGGCTGGCAGTAATTTCTATCGGCCCCAGTGGGCTGTCTATAAACTGGGTAAACATACTAGCCTCCTAAGCTAAACCACAACTGAAAGGTGACATAACTGCGCCACGGTGCCAGTGTCTGGTGTTCAAAATCCACAATATCATTGCGCGCCAGTGCTTTTTTAACGCCAAGGTCGCCACCAAGCCAGATATCGCTGTCGGACAGGCCACGCAACCGCGTGTAGTGTACTGTCCAGGGGCCGATGCCTTTAATGCTTAGCCACTGCTCCGGCTCAGCTTGCGGATGGGCAAGTACAAAGCTGGCCAGTGCTTTTAACGTGTCACGCCGGGCCTGCGGTACCTTAATCATTTGTAACTCACTGTGTAATACGGCCTGCGCGGTGGGAAACAGTTTTTTGCCGTCGGCAAGGGTGTCGCCTAATGCATCTGTTAACCGGTTTAACTGGGTACGTGCTCCGGCGACACTTACCTGTTGTCCGAGTATCGCCCGTACACCCGCTTCCCAGCCGCTCCAAAGACCCGGGATCCTTAACCCGGCAATGATACCTTTCTCAAACAGTGGATGTGCGCGTAACTGACCTTCAATCTGTAGCATATTGGCGTCTAAATCTAGCAGTCGCCGTACTTGTTGCACCAGGCTAAACAAACCGTGCTGACCGGACCAGTGCAACCTTAACGTTAAGCTGTGTTCAGAACGCGGCGCAACATCAAACCAGCCAGGCTGTTGTAAATAGGTAAAGGTACGACCGTAACGGCTACCCTCAACCCAATCTACACCGTGTAATGTGCGGGCCCGCCAAAAATCAAGCATCTGCGGCCAGGCTAACGGTGGGCGATAGCTCAGCTCCAGTTCAAGCAATTCAGCAGTTGGAGTACGGTGGCGGCGGATGTCGGTGGGGTTTAGCTGCAGCTGTTGTTTAAAGGCATCATTAAAACGCCGCACACTGTTAAAGCCCGCTTGATAAGCAATCGCCGTAACAGGCAACGAGGTTTCATGCAGCAATTTTTTTGCAAACAATACCTGCTGTGTCAGCGCATATTGTTTTGGTGCTAAGCCAAGCTGTTGCTGAAACAGTTTGCGCAAGTAACGTTCACTTATACCCAGGCGCAATGCCAGCGAAGCTTGCGTTTGCTGCTGCAACGCGCCCTCGTCAATTAAACGCAGCGCGCGCTGTAGCGTAGTTTGATTACCTTGCCAGGCCGCTGAGCCTGGTGCACTGTCTGGCCGGCAACGCAGGCAAGGCCGGTAGCCGGCCGCACTGGCACCAGCTGCACTAAAATAGTAACTAACCTGTGGTTCTGCCGGGGCTCTGGCGGGGCATATCGGCCGACAGTAAATACCGGTACTTTTCACTGCAGTAAAAAACAAGCCATCGAAGCGGGCATCGCGGGCTAGTCTGGCTTGCTGGCAAATACTGTTAGTTAGCATGATTCACTGTATTGTGACGGGAATTTGGTTGCAGTATACCAACAGATAACCATGATATTGGCCGGATCCGGTACTGAATACAAAATTAACTGCAATGCAGCTTGGGTCGTATTGCGAACTAAGTTGACAGCGCTTAGTATCATCAGGACAGTACTCAGTATGTAACGGCTAACAGAACAGGAGTTCGCATGTTAGAACATTTCTTTATTCAGCTCAGTACCGAGCCAGAAAGTATCAGCTTTGAACAAAGCCTCGCGCTAATTGATGCGTTGTATGACTTTACGCCAGTGGCGTTTAAAAATGGAGAGCTGCAAAATCAAGCCGGTGAAAATACCGGAGCCTGCAAAATTCTGGCGTTTGGCTTACTGCACCAATTGTCAGAGCCGCAGACATTGCATTTGTTCGGTGATTATTACCGCACCGTGCTGAATACCCCAAAAGCACAAAATCATCAAAATATCCGCAACTTTATCCGCAGCGGTTGGGATGGGGTGGACTTTGCTAATCAAGCGTTACAGCCAAAACAAAGCTAACAGTACTGTGCATCAGCGCAAGCAGCCTGCTGCTTATCCTGCGCTGCTTTGTTCTGTGTAAACCCTGTGGTATTTTGACGTCAGCTCGTCTTAACGATAACAAATTCAATTTTCAGGGTTTCCTATGCAAGAATCCAGTGTGCTTATCACCAATGATGCGGTGGTACTTGGTTTAATGGCGGTTATTCTTGGTGCGGTGTTTTATACCAGCCATAGTGACAATCGTTTTTTTAAAGCCTTCTATAAATACGTGCCAGCCTTGTTGCTGTGCTATTTTATCCCATCATTATTTAACAGTTTTGGCGTAATAGATGGCGAAGGCTCTTCGCTGTATAAAATGGCGTCACGTTATTTACTGCCTGCCAGTTTAGTGCTGTTAACCCTCAGTGTGGATTTTAAAGCTATTCTGGGTCTTGGCCCTAAAGCGTTGATCATGTTTTTAACCGGCACTGCCGGTATTGTTATTGGTGGTCCGCTGGCATTACTCAGCATGGGATACTTTTTCCCGCAAGAGCTTGGTGGCGATGTGTGGCGCGGAATGACCACCATTGCCGGTAGCTGGATTGGCGGCGGTGCGAACCAGGCAGCAATGAAAGAAGTATTTGAAGTCGATGGCAGTATTTTTTCCGTGATGATCACGGTCGATGTGCTGGTGGCGAACTTATGGATGGCCGCGCTGCTTTATATTGCCAGCCGGGCGGAGTATTTTGACCGGAAAAATGGTGCAGATACCAGCGGTATCGTGCATCTTCGCCAGAAGATTGAACAGTATGAAGCGGAAAACTCCCGCATCCCGTCGCTGAACGATATTATGCTAATTGTCGCTGTGGCCTTTGGTGTAACCGGTGTGTCGCATGCGCTGGCTGATATTATCGCGCCCTGGATTGAGCGGGTTGCACCACACCTGGCAATGTATAGCCTGACCAGCAGTTTTTTCTGGCTGGTCGTAATTGCTACTACGCTGGGTTTGCTGATGTCAGGCACTAAGGTACGGAATCTGGAGGCTGCCGGCGCGTCTAAAGTTGGTTCGGCTTTCTTATATATTCTGGTTGCTACCATCGGTATGCATATGGATATTACGGCCATTTTGGATTACCCGCTGATGTTTTTAGTCGGTCTGGTCTGGATGTCGGTCCACGCTGGCTTATTGTTGTTGGTAGCAAAATTAATAAAAGCCCCGATGTTTTATATGGCAGTAGGTAGCCAGGCAAATGTCGGTGGGGCGGCTTCTGCTCCTGTAGTAGCCGCTGCATTTCATCCGTCATTGGCACCGGTAGGCGTGTTGCTGGCTGTACTGGGTTATGGCCTTGGAACTTATGGCGCCTATATCTGCGGTCTGATTTTGCAGCAAGTCGCGCCTTAACTTTGCGGGCGTCAGAAGGAGCGTTAAATGGCAAACCGGTTTAAGACTGAGTCACGTCACTATGTGTTAATCGTCGCGCTGTTTCTGGCGCTGTATGCCAGCTATCTGTTGGTCGCACCTTATGTCGGCGCCATCGTGCTGGCGTTTGTTTTGTCGCTGCTGTGTTTTCCGGTACATCAGTACATTGAGCGAAAAATTCCGGGCCGGCCGAATCTGGTGGCGAGTATCTCCTGTTTGCTGTTGGTCGTGGTCATTCTGGTACCAGCATCGCTGGTGTTTATGGCGATAGTGCAACAGGGCGTTGTGTTTACCAAGCAAAGCTACCAGTGGCTTAGTAGTGGTGGCGCTGAACAGTTATTGCAGCACCCTTTTGTGCAGAGTACGGTCAGTAAACTCAACCAGCTGCTGCCAACCGAACCGGTCAGCGGCGAACGTATTGTGCAGCAGTTAACCGAATTTGCCTCGGGTTTTGGTAAAGAATTGCTCAATCTGAGTACCAAGCTGGTAGGGGATGTCACCGGTTTAGTATTTGGTTTTGTTCTGATGTTGTTTATTCTGTTTTTTCTACTGCGCGATCATGAAAAAATTGTCGATACCCTGCACTGGATCATACCCTTGTCGCGCTCGCAGGAAGTTGCTTTGCTGGATGAAGCCAAAGCAGTTGCACGTTCAGCTGTCGTCGGCTCGTTTTTAACCGCCATAGCGCAGGGCATCGCCGGTGGTATTGCCATGGCGATTGTCGGCTTACCGGGTTTGTTCTGGGGTACTATGATGGCGTTTGCATCATTTATACCCGCGGTGGGCACGGCATTGATATGGATCCCCGCCAGCGCGTATTTATTGCTTACCGGTGAGTGGGGCTGGGCACTGTTTATGGCGATCTGGGGCGCAGTGGTTGTCGGGTCAATTGATAACTTTTTACGGCCACTGCTGATGCAGGGCAGTTCAGGTATGAATACCTTGCTGATATTTCTATCGCTGTTGGGGGGCATTCAGCTGTTTGGCTTAATTGGCGTTATTTACGGCCCCATTATCTTTGCGCTGACATTGGTGCTGCTGAAACTGTACACGATTGAGTTTAAAGATTTTTTGCAGCAGCAGGATAACAGTTAACGGTAGTTCGCAGCGACAACCGGCTGCCTGTCAGCGGGCCGGCTGTCGCATTAAAGCGGGTATTAAGTCCGTTACACCACTAAGTCAATTTGCTGCACTAACGCCGGTTTACCATCTTCGGTAAATGCCAATCCGCTGCGTTGTAACTGAGCTATGTGTTCTTGCTGGCGGTTGTATAACGGCATAGTAGTAGCAATTGATTCAATAGAGATAGCACCAAGCTTGGCCTGTTTCATACTGAGCAGGTTTTGCTCTGGCCGCCATAAATACAAATATTGCCAGATATCGTCACTGGGGTCGATGAAGCCATTGCCGTTATCATCAAATTCAGCCAGCTCAGCAAAACCATTCCCGGTTCTAGGGCCGAACAATTCAACACCATTGTTTATCTGCAGATCCTGATTACGATCATATGCCAGGTAATACTGCTGAGCCGCTAATTGCGGCAACTTTACGGTGCTGCCATTGGCCAGTAAATCAAACTCGGTACTGGCGTCGCTAAGTTGTACCGGACTACCTGACATGCTGACCAGTAATGGGTCCTGTAACCGTTGCTCTGTGTAGCTGTAGCGTGTCCAGCTTACTTCCATGCTAAAGTCGAGCGCAAAACTAATGCGTTCACCGCTGTTTAATGTCAGTTCTGCGCTTAAGCTGGCCTGCACGGCCTGATATCCAAACTCCCACTGCTCTGTTGCCAGCCACTGGCCATCACGGCTTTGTTGCTGCTGGCTGGTACCTAACCAAACCGACTGCTGTGATAGCTCAGCACTAAAGGCAAAACTATCAATCGATTTTGCAGATGTAATATCAGATGGCACGCTTTGCAACCAGTCTTTATTGTGTGCTTTTAGTTGTGCCAGAATCCGCTTTACCATACCGACAGTCTGAAAGGCATTAAAAATCTGCTCGTCGTCAGCCTGTAATGATGCGCTGTCATTTTGTTCTTTGCTGGCAGGCGTGGCTTGTACCGAAGCCCCGGGCGCAGTTGACTGCACCGCAATAGCGCGGGACAGCGGTGACGCATCCGTACGAAGCTCGGAAGTAGGTTTGCTTAGTAACTGCTGTTTGCGACCATAAGCAACACTTTTTTGTTCAGCAACCGCAAATTGTTGCGAAGCGGATGTAATGTCCATCGACTGCCCCACAGGTTGTTTCTATTACAGGGCTATCGGCAGAACCGGTTAAAACTTGAACAATTTTTTTAATTAAGTTTTGCTGTCAGACAACGCTCAACAATATTCTTAATTTTTTGCGGCGAAAACGGTTTGGCAATAAAGCCGCTGGCACCGGCCGCGATGCTTTGCTGAACGTTATCAACTGAGTTGTGCGCGGTAACCATAACAACATGAGTTTTGTCTGCCAGGGTTTTAATCTGCTGCAGCAGCTGCTGACCGTTGATGTCAGGTAGTTCAATATCAAGAAACACCAGATCCGGCTGCTGTTGCTTGAATGTGGCTAACCCTGCATTGCCACTGCTGGCTTCTTGCACATCGCTAATCCCCAGATGTAGCAGGGTTTGGCGCAAATATTCACGCACGGTATAAGCATCGTCAATAATCAATACTGAACATTGTTGCTGGGTCATCGCAGCTCCTTTGCGGTTATGGCTTTCTGTAACAGTGTAACCCAAAAGGTTGTCGCAACTAAAAACTACTGTGAAGTTTTTCGACTGCGGCGCAGAATAAAAAAGGCCAGCAAAAGCTGGCCTTTGTCTTAATGTGAATAAGTATCACACCGTGATATTGATATTCTGTCCCAGGTTGCCTACAGGGGCTGAAGCCTGTACCTGCTCAACAGACTGCATGGCACTTTGTACCAGCATCGTTGCCATTTTAGCTTCCTGGTTTTGTTGCTGTTTCGCCATGACAGCGCCTAGCACTTCATAGCCTTGATTTGACGCAGCAGCGCCAACGGATTGACTCATAGTACCTCCTATGCCAATTCCTCATCACTGTAACGGCATTTGGCAGGATTACTGTAGTGTTATTTTGTAATTATTTAAGCCGAAATAGTTGAGACGAAAAAAATGCCGCCCGTTGCAGCGGGCGGCATTCCAACTTAGCGCGGAGTGACTCATTTCTCCAAGTGCGTTAAGAAGCCTGTATCAGCGCAGTTTGCTGCGCTTTAATCTGAGAGTGTGACAAAGCCGGTACCGGCAAGGTATTGCCGCTGGCCGTTGCCGGTTTAAGCGAACGTACCGGCCGGGTAGGGCCTTTTTTTACTAAACCTTTAAACATGGGCTCAGGCTTAGTGACAGCCTTACCTAAACGCGTGGCGATTGCCGCCTGAATGTCTGCAGCACTGTAACCCGCTTTAATCTTCATACGCAGATAAGGCACGCCAGCCGCATCTAAAGCGCCATTAACGAACCAGTCAGGTACGGCTTTATGGCCCTCTTTGCTGCTGTTGTTAACTAAATCCAGTACCGCGACAACACTAAAATCCTGCGGGTCGCACAACACAAAATCCAGATATTTGGCGTTAAGTTTGGCCAGGGCACTGCTGCGGGCTTTGTCGCTGGTGCCTTGTTTTAACTCCAGCACGTCTGAGAGCTTAACGCGGTTCAGAATTTTATAATCTGTCGCCACAGCCTTTTCCAGCAACTGCATGAACGAGCGTTCTACCGGGCTGAATAAGCTGGTTTTCTTCTGTACAGGAAACGGGTTCCCACTGTCGATAAAGCGACTGGCTACCATAGCTACGACAATCACTAACAGCAAAATTAATAGCAGGACAAATTCCATGCATACCTCCGACAGAAAATTGACTCGGTGTCTGACACACCACAACACTGCAACTCTAAAAGCATAAGTCGTGCCAAATTTTAATTCTCTTGGTTGAATTTTCTATTTATGTCATGAATGGCAGTCATTGCTGGCATTGATACATTTTATAGTTGAAAAGCGCTTATAGTTAGTGCGTATCTCTGATGCCTGCCCGGGTGTATGACAGCACAAGGGGCGTGGCCGCCAAAAAGGACAGAATTATGACATTAAGCACCAATCGTGCCGGTTTAAGCATCAATGCGCCGCTAACTGCCGACTATGATACGATTTTAACTGAACAGGCCTGCGCCTTTCTGGTCGAGCTGGCACGCGAGTTCCGGCCTCGGCTAAACCAGTTGCTTGGCGCAAGACAGGCTACTCAGCAGCGTTATGATGCTGGCAGCTTGCCGGATTTTTTACCCGATACGGCGCATATCCGCCAGTCAGATTGGCAAGTTGCGCCAATACCCGCCGATTTACAGGACCGTCGGGTAGAGATCACCGGCCCGGTTGATCGTAAGATGATCATCAATGCGCTCAATGCCGATGTAAAAGTGTTTATGGCGGATTTTGAAGATTCGCAGGCGCCAAGCTGGAGCGGTGTCATCGAAGGGCAGATCAACCTGCGTGATGCCAATCTGGGCAATATCAGCTATACCGATCCGCAAAGCGGCAAGCATTATGCGCTGCAAGATAATCCGGCACTGCTTATCGCACGCGTGCGCGGTTTGCACCTGTGGGAAAAGCACCTGCTGGTTGATGGTGAGCAAATTCCGGGCTCGTTGGTTGATTTTGCGTTGTATTTTTTGCACAACTACCAGACCCGTTTAGCTAATGGAACCGGCGTTTACTATTACCTGCCCAAATTACAAAGTCATCAGGAAGCAAAATGGTGGGACGATGTGTTCCGCTTTACCGAGCAAAAATTTGGCCAGGACATTGGCACTATTCGCGCCACTGTATTGATTGAAACCCTGCCCGCAGTGTTTGAGATGGACGAAATACTTTATATGCTGCGCGACCATATAGTGGCGTTAAACTGCGGCCGTTGGGATTATATCTTTAGCTATATCAAAACATTAAAAAACCATGCCGACCGTGTGTTGCCAGACCGGCAGGTGGTTGGCATGCAGCAACCTTTTTTAAACGCCTACTCCCGTTTGTTAGTGAAAACCTGCCACAAACGGGGGGCTTTGGCCATGGGCGGTATGGCGGCATTTATACCCGCAAAAGATGCGGCAGAAAATGCAGCTATTCTGGCCAAGGTTACGGCGGACAAAGAACTGGAAGCTAGTAATGGTCATGATGGTACCTGGGTGGCGCATCCCGGGCTGGCGGCAACAGCCAATGCAGTATTTGCTAAGTACCTGAGTGGTGGCAAAAAAAATCAGCTGGCGGTAAGCCGCTCTGATGATGCAGATATCAGCGCCGCTGAGTTATTGGCGCCGTGCGAGGGGGAGCGCACCGAAGAGGGAATGCGTACCAATATACGTGTTGCGCTGCAATATATCGCAGCCTGGATCAGCGGCAAAGGCTGTGTGCCGATATATGGTTTGATGGAGGATGCGGCGACTGCAGAAATTTCCCGTACCTCTATCTGGCAGTGGATTAAGCATGGTAAAAGCCTGAGTAATGGCAAGTTAATTACCAAAACCTTATTTGCCTCGATGTTAGAGGAAGAGGCAAAAGTGGTGAAGGCCGAAGTGGGCGAAACCATTTGGGCGGAGCAAAATTTTGCCCGGGCGCAAACTTTATTGCTGGACATCACGACTTCTGATCAACTGGTAGACTTCCTGACCCTGCCAGCTTATCAGTTACTTGATTAACCTGAGTATCACCTAATGCAAAAGGCGCTGACTTGCTGACAGCGCCTTTTTTATCGCTGTTTAGCCGTTTTAATTCAGTTCATCTGCGGTTTCGACAATCAGCCGGCGGAACCAGATATGGCTGGCATCCTGATGCAATAGCGGACTCCAAATCATTTTCAGCTCAATCGACGGGATGGCAAATGGCGGGTCCATTATGGCCATAGTTGAATCATTTTCATACAGCTTTGCCGCGCGGCTGGGCAGAGTCGCAATTAAATCAATACCGACGGCTAAGTGCATGGCGACATGATAGTTGCGGGTAAACACGGAAATATTACGCTGTTTACCCAGTTTCGCGAGCGCTTCATCAACCCACCCCAGCTTTTGTACATCTTTCGGGTCCATGCCGACACCTACACCAAAGCCGGTTTTACTGACCCAAATATGCTGTGCTTTTAAATAACTGTCCAGGTTGAAGTGTTTTAACACCGGGTTTTGTGCATTGATTAAGCAGGAGAAACTGTCACGCCAAACGGTTTTCTGATGGAACGACTGCGGTAACTGATCAAAACGGTTTATCGCCATATCAACTTTACCGTTCTCCACGTCGTGAAAGGTCACATCAGACGGGGTCATAATATCCAGGCTGGTGAGCGGGGCCTGCACACGCATTTTTTTTAATAAGGCGGGGATCAATGTCGAGGCCGCGTAGTCGCTGGCCATAATACGAAATACCCGCTGACTGCTAAAAGGCTCGAAATCTTTATTTGGCTGCAGTGTTTCTTCCAGCGTGAGTAATACCCCGCGAACAACCGGTGCAAGTTCACGCGCACGCTCAGTTGGTACCATGCCATCAGAGGTGCGCACCAGTATAGGGTCATTCAGCAAATCGCGTAGCCGTTTCAGGCCATTGCTCATAGCGGGTTGGGTAATATTTAGCTGGTTAGCAGCGCGGGTAACATTCTTTTCCCGCAGTAACACATCTAAATACACCAGCAGGTTTAAATCCATCTTATTAATATTCATTAGTTTAATAGCCTGGCCGCTTTACATAACTGAACTGAATCATAGCATTGCCGCAGCGGCCTGCGTCAAGCGGACTTTGGTATTAATGTGGTGAATGGCCAGCATCACAAAAATCACCTTTATGAATCATCAAAATGAAACCTATAGTGTAAGGCAACAGGTAACACGTCAGCCTGGGAACAGTTAGTGTCCGGCACGCCGGGCGACAAGCACGAAAAGGAAACCGCCATGTCAGCTTACCAAGATGCGATACAACAGATAGCTCAGTTACGCCAGCAAAACGGCGAGGCCTGGGCCGCCATTAACCCCGAATCGGCTGCCAGAATGCGGGCGCAAAACCGGTTTCATACCGGATTAGACATTGCCAAATATACCGCGAAAATTATGCGGGCCGATATGGCGGCATACGATGCCGATAGCAGTCAGTACACGCAGTCTTTAGGTTGCTGGCACGGTTTTGTCGGTCAGCAGAAACTGATCGCCATTAAGAAACATTTCGGCACGACAAAAAGAAAATACCTGTATTTGTCGGGTTGGATGATAGCCGCACTGCGTTCTGAGTTTGGTCCTTTGCCGGACCAGTCAATGCACGAAAAAACGGCAGTACCTGCGTTAATCGAAGAGCTATACACCTTTTTAAAACAGGCCGATGCGCGTGAACTAGGTGGTTTATTCCGTGAGCTGGATGCCGCCAAAGCGAAGGGCGACAGTGCAGCAGCTGCTGCGGTACAAAACAAAATTGATAACTTTGAAACCCATGTCGTGCCAATTATTGCCGATATTGATGCTGGCTTTGGTAACGAAGAAGCCACTTACCTGCTGGCGAAGAAAATGATCGAGGCCGGTGCCTGTGCCATTCAGATTGAAAATCAGGTATCAGATGAAAAACAGTGCGGCCACCAGGACGGCAAAGTAACAGTGCCGCATGCCGACTTTCTGGCAAAAATTAATGCCGTGCGTTACGCCTTTTTAGAATTAGGCGTTGATGATGGTGTTATCGTGGCCCGCACAGATTCGTTAGGTGCTGGTTTAACCAAGCAAATTGCCGTGACCAACACACCGGGCGACTTGGGCGATTTATACAATAGCTTTCTTGACGGTGACGTGATTGAAGGCGCAGATGATATTGCCAATGGAGACGTTGTGGTAAAAGCCAATGGCAAACTGTTAAAACCAAAACGTTTAGCCAGTGGTTTGTTCCAGTTCAAGCCTGGCTCCGGTGTTGACCGTGTAGTGCTCGATTGTATTACGTCATTGCAACACGGTGCTGATTTGCTGTGGATTGAAACCGAGAAACCTCATGTCGGACAGATTGCCGAAATGGTTAATCGTATTCGCGAAGTCGTACCCAATGCCAAGCTGGTTTACAACAACAGCCCGAGCTTTAACTGGACGCTGAATTTCCGCCAGCAAGTATTTGATGCCTGGAAAGCCGATGGTAAAGATGTGTCTAAATATGACCGTGCGCAACTAATGAGCGCCGATTATGATGCGACTGAGTTGGCGTTAGAAGCTGACAACCGTATTCGCACGTTTCAGGCCGATGGTGCACGCGAAGCCGGTATCTTCCACCATTTGATTACGTTGCCAACGTATCACACGGCGGCATTATCAACTGACAACCTGGCCAAGGAATACTTTGGTGCAGCTGGCATGCTTGGCTATGTTGAGGGTGTACAGCGCAAAGAGATCCGCCAGGGTATTGCCTGTGTCAAACACCAAAATATGTCAGGCTCTGATGTTGGCGACGACCATAAAGAATATTTCTCCGGCGAAGCTGCGTTAAAAGCGGGTGGGGCTCACAACACCATGAACCAATTTTAAGCGTTACACTACGTGGTCAGGTAACTGACAGTTGGGCAGCCTTTGGCTGCCCTTTTTTATGTCTGCTGGTTAATATTTCATCGCAATTTTTTGTTCAGTGGGCGAAGTTGCAATAAGATGCCCGCGGTCAGAGCAGTCAGCTGACAGTAATTTCAACTACAGGACATAGAACGTGAAAAAAATAATAATCCTATTAAGTTTATTGGTCTGTTGGACACCTCAGGCCTGGTCTGCTGTGGAGAATGGCGGCTTTGAACAGTGGAGCGCTGGGGCGCCGGTAGGTTGGACACTTATCGACAGCGGTATTACGCTGACACCTTCGACAACGATTAAGCAAAGTGGTAGCCGTAGTGCGGCTGTGAACGTGCTGACGGCAGATCAGGCGGCTACCGACTTACGCCAGCTGGTCGCTGTCGTAGCAGGGCAAAGCTATAACTTTAGTGTGGCGGTGTATCATACCGAGGGCCATGTTAAAGCCCGGCTATATGTTAACGGCTATCAGGGCTATTCGAATGAAGCGCTGACCGGTCAGTGGCAAACGCTAAGTTACAGTTATACGGCGGCGGCGTCAGGAAACATCGAAGTGGGTCTGCGCTTTTATGATGTTACCGGTTTTGATGGTGCCGAACTGGTATATGTCGATGACTTTCAGCCAACGACAACCGAGACTCCACCCCCAGCGGGCAGTTGCACCGGAACCGAACTAACCTTTGCCTTGACGACCGACAGCTATGCCGGTGAAACCAGCTGGCAGCTGAAAGACAGCAATAATCAGCAGCCCTATGCTGGCGCTGGATACAGCAACAACACCAGTTACGCCGAACAATGGTGCCTGCAAGCCGGCGATTATACCTTTAGTATTTTTGACAGCTACGGCGATGGTATTTGCTGCAGCTATGGCAGCGGTAGCTATAGCCTGAGCATGAACGGCACTACTGTATTTAGTGGTGGCAGTTTTACCACCGTACAGAGCCATCAGTTTACCGTAGGCAGTAGTAGTGGCGGGGATTTAGACGCGTATTACGCTGATGCCGCCGGGCTTAGTGGCTATGCGTTGAAAAATGCATTGCATAATATTATTAAGACACATACCGCTCAGGGTTACAGCGCATTGTGGGGCTTTTATAACGTACACGAGCTGGATAATTACTATGAGCAGGATGGCTCTATATTAGATATCTACTCTGAGCGTCCGGCCTCTGCAGATCCTTATGTTTATGCAGCGTCAGTTAATCAGTGTGGCAGCTACAACAGCGAAGCAGATTGTTACAATCGCGAGCACTCATTTCCGCGCAGCTGGTTTGGCGGTGCCATCGAGCCGATGAATTCCGATATTCATCATATTTTCCCAACCGACGGCTATGTTAATTCCAAACGCAGCAGTTATCCGTACGGTGTGGTAGGCAGTGCCAGCTACACCTCGGCGAACGGCTCCAAGCTTGGCACAGGATCAAGCGGCAGCGGTTACAACGGCACGGTATTTGAACCCATTGATGAATTCAAGGGCGATATTGCCAGGGCCTATTTCTATATGGCCACCCGATACCAGGATCAACTGGCCGGCTGGCAAGCCAATAGCAGCGAAGCCGATGCCGTGCTCAATGGCACAACCACGCAGGTTTTTGAGAGCTGGCTATTACAGCTGCTGAAGCAGTGGCATGCGCAGGACCCGGTAAGCCAGAAAGAGCGCGATAGAAATGACGCTGCGTATCAGTATCAGGGCAATCGCAATCCCTTTGTGGATTACCCGCACTTTGTCAGCGAGGTCTGGGGTAACTAAATAACAAAAAACGCCAGCTAAGCTGGCGTTTTCATTATCGGGCAGTGTTATACCGGCTTAGTAGCGTTGTGTCACATAACTGACCACGTCCTGATATTGCTCCTGTATCAGCCGGATGCACTCGTTTATCACTGACCAATCACTTTCTTCGGCCGCTTTTTCCAGTTTTAGTGCCTGAGCTGACAGGCTAAGCGCGCCTATGCTTTTGGTCACAGCTTTTAGCTGATGCGCTACAGAGCGCACGCCGCTGCGGTCTTGCTTGTCAACGTGGGCTGCCAAATTAGAAAGCAAATCGGCAGCATGTTTAACAAAATAGTTCAGGTGCTCTTCATGCTTGGCTGAATCATTACCAAGGAAGTTCGCAATGGTGGTGAAACAGATAGGCGACGTTTTCTGACTGGTAATATCGCTGTTTGCCCCGGTTGAGTTTTTACCTGCCGGCAGGTGCGGTAACCAGCGGGATAGCATGGTCTCCAACGTGGCTAATTCAATGGGCTTGGTGATATAACCATCCATACCTATACTCAGGCACTTTTGCTCTTCGCCTTTTAGCGCATTGGCGGTTACTGCAATAATGCGGGTAAACTCCGCGCCTTCACTTAAATGCAGACTTTCTTTACGAATGGCCGTTGCCAAATCATATCCGCTCATATTTGGCATATGCAGATCAGTCAGGATCAGTGGGTAGTGGAATTGACGCCACTTATCTAATGCGACGGCGCCATCATCGGCCACTTCAACGGCGTAACCCAGAGCGTTCAGTTGATCGACAATCACTCTTTGATTCATCAGGTTGTCTTCGGCCAGCAGCACCAGACGATGTTGCTTGCGAGCCTGTTCAATCGAAGGAGCTTTGGCGATTGGTGCCTTTTCTCCGACATAAACCGGTTTAGGTTTACGTTTAGCAGCGATCAGTACCGCATCATATAAATGGCTGCGGCAAATCGGCGAGCTGTGTAAATAATACACCCGCTCAGAACTGCGTTCCGATAACTCGACCTGATTAGTGATTACGACAAACTGAACCTGACTCATGGATGCCAAATGCTGCAACTGGTCAATTTCATTAGCCGAGATTTGCTCGTAAGTGGCATCAAGCACCCAGACTGCGGCTTGCTTAGGTGGTAAGGGTTTCATTGCCTGAGCGCGGCGTAACAGGCCATCAAAGCTGATTTCTACTTCCAGATCGGCATCTGCATAGGTGAAATAAGCGCTTAAATGTGCCTGGTTGTGAGGGTCTGCACTAAACAGGCACAGGTGTATGTCACGCAATAGCTCTTTATTTATGTACTGAATTTCATCAGAGCGGCGCATCGGAATACAGACATCAAACTCAGTGCCCTTATCAACCTGGCTTTTGACATTGATCTCTCCATACATCAGTGTCGTGAGCCGCTGACAGATCGACAAACCAAGCCCGGTGCCACCAAATTTACGCGTAATTGAGCCTTCGGCCTGATTAAATGGCTGAAATACATAGCTTATCTGGCGTTGTGTCATGCCTTTGCCGTTGTCGACAATACTGAACTTTATCTGGCTGAAATCCATATTTTCTTCCAGCAAGTCGGCTTTAATAATAACCAGACCGGTTTTCTCCGGCGTAGTCTGAGTAAATTTAATTGCGTTGCCCGCCAGGTTGTACAAAATTTGCCGCAGCCGCACCGGATCACCAACTAAACCATCCGGAATACGCGGGTCGATAAACAGTTTCAGATCGATTTGGCGCTGATGAGCCACAGATACCAATATGCGTCCCACCGCTTCAATGATGTCTACCAGCGACAAGGGGATAGTTTCCAGTTCCAGCTTGCCGGCTTCAATTTTAGAGAAGTCCAGAATGTCATCCAGAATGCGCAGCAAGGAAAACGACGACTCGCGCACGGTATCTGTCATACGAAACTGTGACGTCGACAACTGGGTTTTACGCAATAAATCTATGGTACCGATAATGCCATTCATCGGTGTGCGGATCTCATGGCTCATGGTAGCGAGAAATGTCGATTTGGCTTCGTTGGCTTTTTCCGCGGTCAGTTTAGCGGCTTCCAATGCATCGGTGCGTTCTTTAATCCTGGTGTCGACTTCCTGTTTCAGCGTTTTTATATTCTGCTCTGACTCCTGTAGTGCTTCCTGCGTTTGAGCAATTTTGCGAAATAACTGATTGATATAGCTACCTAACACGCCATAGCTGTCTTTTGCATGGCTATCTACGCTGCTATCAAACTGGGCTTTATCCAATGCTTGACGGGTACCTTGCAATAACGGCTTGATGCGGCGGCTGAAGAAGCCTGAGATCGCATAGGCGAAAAAACCGCTGAACAGCAATCCGATGGTTAAACTGATGGCGAAAATGACGGCATAGGGCCACAACGTTTTTTGCTGTAACTGTTGAACATAAATCAGCAGGGCTCGGCGCTGCTGGGGCAGCTCAATGACTTGATGCACTACCAGGTAGCCATTTTGCTGCATAGCCAGATCCTGCCAGCGTGGCTGTGGCACAAAGCCCTGAACATTATTGGTGTGAGCAAGCAATTCGGCATCACCGCGCTCTGCTTCGCCGTACAGGTATATTGCCCGGCTGGCATCGCCATTGCGGGTTTGAAACAAGATCTGCTCGGTAGCACTAAGGTCTTTTTGCTGCAGCGGTGACGTTAGCGCACGGCTAATTAGTTTGCTTTCGATAGTAAGACGATCCAGCTGTTGCTCGGCCAGGTGGGGGTCTGGCTTGTTGAGTAACAAAAACAGCGCACCCTGTACTATCAGTACTAGCACTGACATTAAAGCAAGGAGTTTAAAGATCGGTTTACTAAACGAGGTATTTTCCATTAATGATCCAATTTTTGCTGCCGCAACGCAGACTTAGTTACATGTTGGGCATTTTAACAACTTTTGTCGATTTGGGTAGCGGCTTCATTTTGCCATTACCGGTATTAATTTATCCGGGCCAGCCAGTTATTTTACCGTTTTGCTCAACTAATAAGCTAACGCACGCTTGGCACTAAAATATCTATTGACTTAGGATCGTAAAATCCGTTTAATACGACCCGCGTTGCCCAGATAGCTCAGTCGGTAGAGCAGCGGATTGAAAATCCGCGTGTCCCTGGTTCGATTCCGGGTCTGGGCACCATTAGTTTAGGTGCTAAAGTTGTTGTAAAGTATCAGACTTTAATAACTTTTTCTATGACGTAGTTTGCCGCTTTAGCTCAGTTGGTAGAGCAACTGACTTGTAATCAGTAGGTCATCCGTTCGACTCGGATAAGCGGCACCATTTAACGTCACTTGTTTTGCCCAGATAGCTCAGTCGGTAGAGCAGCGGATTGAAAATCCGCGTGTCCCTGGTTCGATTCCGGGTCTGGGCACCAT
>JBFKFH010000023.1:0-21746 GCA_041618685.1 Rheinheimera sp. | reverse complement strand
TTTGCGATCGCGCCACAGCCATTTATCCAGCAGGAATAGATGGTGGTAATGCCATAACAGCATTGCCACGGTAAAAATCAGCAGTGCCAATAGCAAACTGTTAGAGATCAGGCCAACCAGCGCAATAAAACAAAATAACAAGCCAAGCCTGGTATACACCTTCGTTTTTGAGAGCAGCTGACGCATAACAGTGGCAATTAACCTTATTTTGCAGAGAATCGGTAGCCAGAGCCACGCACAGTTTGCACCAATCTATCATGTCCGGCGATTGAAATCGCCTTGCGTAATCGGCGGATATGCACATCTACCGTGCGGTCTTCCACATACACATTCGTGCCCCAAACATGGTCAAGCAATTGCTCGCGGCTGTATACCCGCTCCGGATGTGTCATAAAAAAATGTAATAAACGAAACTCGGTCGGACCCATATCTAACGCGTGGTCGGATGCCATTACCCGATGCGATACCGGGTCCAGTTTCAGCCCCTGTACTTCAATTACCTCATCCAGGCTGGTCGGGGCAACGCGACGGATCACGGCTTTAATGCGTGCCATCAATTCTTTGGGCGAAAACGGCTTAGTCACGTAGTCGTCAGCTCCCACTTCCAGGCCACGCACTTTATCTTCTTCCTCACCACGGGCAGTAATCATAATAATCGGAATATGCCGGGTTAGTTCGTGCTGTTTCATCTTTTTCGCCACCTGAATACCACTGCCACCGGGCAGCATCCAGTCCAGCAAGACTAAATCCGGGTAGGGTTCGGTCAGGGCATTAATTGCACTGTCATAGTCTTGTGCAGTGGTTGCCTGATAGCCATTTTGCTCCAGCACAAAACATAACATCTCGCGAATTGGGGCTTCATCTTCCACCACCAGGATTTTTCTTGCCATAGCATCCACCACTTACTTTTTTATCCGGCGTCACTGCCGGCTCTGTTCTAACTATCTATTACACCTAGTATTGCTGCAGTTTATGACATTTTTATGAAAACGTACGATCAATCTTCAGTCGTACTCTCCCCCTGCCAACAAACCACAATTTCGCAACACTATTTACCTTATTTAAACCGCTATCCAGCGGGCAATTTGTGACACATAAATGAATCTTTTTTGACAGTTGCCGCTGTAACCCCAGTGCTTGCGGCCAACTGTATGACCGTTACATGACAGTCAGCAAAGTGTAATAAAAGCGTCATTTCAGCGCTGTAGGGTACGCCCAACTTATTGGCCCGACCTATAACAACGCAATGGAGAGATGGTAATGGCTTTACGCAAACTGGTAAAACTAAGCGCGATAGCATCAGCACTAATACTGGCTGGCTGCGGTGGCGACTTAGTCATTAACGCCGGCAATGGCAGCGACGGCGGCAATAGTGGTGGCGGTACACCACCGCCAGCCACTGCTTGCCCGGCATTTGCCACCCAGGGTGCCAGCCTGGCGGGTGTCACTAAAGCGGTGTGCGAAATCAGCGGCACCCTGACCAGCGACATCCGCTTAACGGCAGACATTGCCTGGTCTTTGAATGGCAAAGTGAGCATTGGTAACGACAACGCCAACAGCGCCACACTAACTATTGAGCCTGGCACTACGCTGTTTGGCAAAAGCGGCGCCGATTACCTGGTCGTGGCGCGCGGCTCAAAAATTCAGGCCGTGGGCACTGTCAGCGCCCCCATCATCATGACATCAGTCAATGACATGCTCGGCTTGTCTGGTGACGAATCTACAGCGCAATGGGGCGGCCTGGTGCTGCTGGGCAATGCACCAACCAATAAATGTGATCAGGCAGATTTAAACAACTGCCGGGTTGAAGCTGAGGGCGACGCGGGCCCATACGGTGGTGCTAATGCCGACGATAGCAGCGGCGCATTAAAATATCTGCAGGTACGTTACGCCGGCTATGAAGTTCTGCCAGACAACGAGCTCAATGGCATTACCTTTGCCGGAGTCGGCCGCGGCACCACGGTAGAATATATTCAGGTGCATAATAACCTCGATGACGGCGTAGAGTTTTTTGGCGGTACCGTTGATGCTAAATACGTTGTATTAACCGGCAACCGTGATGACTCGCTGGACTGGGCGGACGGCTGGACCGGGCGTATGCAGCACGTTTTAGTGCGGCATAACCCAAACGACAGCAAAGCCAACCGCGGTATTGAAGGTGACAATCAGTCAGGTAATTTTACTGCGCTCCCGCTGTCAAAACCTCGCATTGCCAATATGACGATTATCGGTAACAACTTCGATGGCGAAGACGACTCTGAAGGCGTGCTGCTGCGCGCCGGCACGGCAGCGGAGCTGTACAACTTTATCATTACCGGCCCTGCTGGCATGGGCGAGTGTTTCGAAATCAACAGTGATGAAGCGGTGACCCATGCTGGTAACGGTGAAATTGTCTTGCGTAATTCAATTATCGACTGTGCTGAACCGTTCAAAAACAGTGTCGATAGCAATAACAATGTCACACTGAACGCCGCTAGCTGGTTCCTGGCGCAACCGGGCAACATGGTTACAGACGCCCTGCTGGGCGGCTATGTGCCCGCACCAAACTCACCGGCACTGGCCAATGGTTATAACGTTGCGAACAATGTCGACAGCTGGTTTGATAATGTCGACTACATCGGCGCTTTTGACGGCAGCACAGACTGGACTAAAGGCTGGACTGTCGGCCTGCATGCAGACGACGACCTGGCCACCTGCCCTGCCGGCACCACCGAAGTTAACAGCTTATCTGGCCGGTTAAACTGCCAGTTAAGCGGCGATATTACCAGCAATATCACGCTGGCGGCCGGAGCCGATTATGTGCTTAGCGGCCGGGTGCGTGTTGGTGTCGACAACACCACCTCGGCCACACTGACTGTTCAACCCGGGGTCCGCATTTTTGGTAAGTCTGGCGCCGACTTTCTTGTCATTACCCGCGGCTCAAAAATCAACGCCCAGGGCACCGCCGCCAACCCTATCGTGATGACATCAGTACAGGACATTATTGGCTCGCCTACTGCGGCAGGTCAGTGGGGTGGCTTAGTGTTACTGGGTAAGGCGCCCAGCAACAAATGTGATCAGGCTGATTTAGCCAACTGTGAAATTCAGGCTGAAGGCGATGCCGGCCCATACGGCGGTGACAACTGGGCCGATAGCAGCGGTGTACTGAAGTATCTGCTGGTAAAACATGCCGGTTTCGAAGTTATTCCCGATAATGAACTAAACGGCATTACCTTCGCCGGTGTTGGTTCAGGCACCGAGTGCGCCAACATCCAGGTGCATCAGAACGTCGACGATGGTATCGAAATGTTTGGTGGCGCGGTTAGCTGCAAAAACGTGGTGCTGACAGCCAATGGTGACGACTCAGTCGACTGGGCCGATGGCTGGCGGGGTAAATTACAATTTGTGCTGGTTAAGCATGCTGCGGACGGTGGCAAAGCAAACCGCGGCATCGAAGGCGACAACCAGTCAGGTAACTTCAGCGCACTGCCGCTTTCTAATCCAATGATTGCCAATATGACAATTATCGGCAACAGCTTTGACGGTGACGATGACTCCGAAGGCATATTGTTGCGCGCTGGGACCAGCGCACAGCTGGCTAATGTCGTCGTGACCGGCCCGGCAGGCATGGGTGAGTGTTTAGAGTTTGATTCTGCCCCAACCAAGGCGCTGGCAGCCGCTGGCAACCTAACCATGAGCCACTCCGTTATTGCCTGCCCTGAACCGTTCAAAGGCGAGCTGGATAATGGCATGACCACTGAACAATGGTTCCTTAGCCAGCCTGGCAACGGCACCGCTGCCGGCATGGCGAACGTGCTGGACGGCATCTTCACCATTGACACCCGCACACCAAAAGATATGGCAGCAGAGGATAGCTTCTTCGATGCAGTCGACTTTATCGGTGCGGTTAAAGCCGGCAACGATTGGACAGCAGGCTGGGCAGTGGGTTTAGACAACTAACGCCGGCAAACACTGCCGGTTATAACCGGCAGTGTGTTTTATGCCACCACGTTGAACAGCTGGCAGCCGTTTAACGCAAAGCAGAAGTAACCGAATTAAGCTGATAGGACATAGTTCAGATGAGCAGCAGACAAAAGTTAAATTTAAGCTGTGTTGGCCGCAGTGTTGTGCTGGCCCTTAGCGCGACCAGCACTGTGCTGCCGCTAAGTGCAGCGGCACAGGACGCCATGGCGCAGTTAATATCACATGAACAGGCCGTTGAACGGATTTCGATTTCAGGCCGCCTGATGAGCTCGGCAGCCTCAGCTGCGGCTGAGCGCCGCGAGCAACCGTATGTCGCCGAACTGCTGGGCATGGAGCAAATATCCCGCGCCGGTGATAGTAATGCCGCCACTGCACTGCGCCGGGTGACCGGTTTAACGCTGGTAAAAGACAAATTTATCTATGTGCGCGGCCTGGGTGAACGCTACTCCAGCACTTTATTAAATGGTGCTCAGGTACCCAGCCCGGACCCAACCCGTAACGTGATACCACTGGATATGTTTCCGGCCGGTATTATCGAAAGTTTAGTGGTACAAAAAGCCTATTCACCTGAGCTGCCGGCAGCATTTGGCGGCGGTAGTGTCAATATCCGTACCTCGGCCATTCCGCTGCAAAGCCGTTTCAACTTCAGCCTGGGCAGCGGTTACAACAGTTTAAACCGCGAAGCCGGCTTCGATTATGCCGGTGGCAGTGACGACTGGCGCGGCAAAGATGATGGTTTACGCGGCATTTCGCCCGCCCTTGCTGCCGCACAACAGCAATACGGTGTGCTGACACCGGTAAATATTGCCGAAACCTTAGGCGGTATCAACGCGGCAAATCTGGCGCAGGCAGAAACAATTCTGCGCGAATTGGGCACCGGCTTTAACCGCAATATTGATATTAGCCGTACCAGTGTCAAACCCGACATTGATACCAGTGTGTCATTGGGCAACCGCTTTGAACTGGCACCCCAGGTAGTGTTCGGCGTGATGACAGGTCTGAGCTACGACCGGTCGACGCAGAATATTGACGAGCAAGAGCGCTACTACTCAGTATCTGGCAACAATTTAGTGCCGTTGAATCGTTATGATGACATTAAAGGCACTGAACATCAGGTTAAGTTAGCTGGCATGCTGAATTTTGGTTTAGAACTGGGCGTAGATCACCGGCTGGAAAGCGCCAGCATTTATCTGAGCGATACCAAAGACGAAATTAAACTGAAATACGGCGACAGCATTGAAACCATTAACGAGGCGAACCGCGCCAATACCGATACGGCTATCACCTATGAAGAACGCACCATGCTAAGTAATCAGCTGCGCGGCAGACATAACCTGCCCTTTTTATCGGATCTGGCGCTAGACTGGCAATATACCACCGCCCGCGCCCGCCGCTACGCGCCTGGCGAAATAGAATATCGCTACCTGAACGAAACCCACGATGATGGTGCCGTATTTTCATTTTTACGCCGCAATCAGAATGCGGTGAATTACAGCTTCAGTGACATGACAGACAACACGGAAAACCTCAGCTGGAACGCCACATTGCCGCTAACGCTGGGCAAGGCAGACATGACTCTCAGTGGCGGCTACGCCTACTTTGAACGCCGCCGCAATGCACAGACCGACCGCTTTAATTTTGATACTGTCGGTTACAGTCTGCAGCAGCTGTCTGGCAGCTTTGCCGAAATTTTCTCTGACAGCAATATTTTGCAGCCGGCCAACCGGTTTACCTTATCTAACGTTACAACTCAGGCGGATGATTATCTGGCCGCTCAAATGGTAGATGCCGGTTATGCGGCGCTGGAGCTAAATTATGCTTACCAGTTCCGGCTGAATCTGGGCGTACGCTATGAAGACTTCAAACAAGTATCGGTACCGCTAAGCGCTAACGGCGATGTCAGCGGCGAGCTGACAGATTCAGTGTTGCTGCAAGATGGCTTTTACCCGGCGCTGTCACTAACCTGGTTTATCAATGATGCCTTGCAGGCGCGCCTTGGCTTTAGCCAGACCGTGATTCGGCCTGACTTGCGCGAAGTCACGCCGGTACTGTACGTCGACCCACTGACTGATTTTAAGGTTACCGGTTTTGCTGGTTTAAAAAGTACTGATATTAACAGTGCCGATGCCCGCTTAGAGTGGTATTACGACAACAGTAATTACAGCATAGGCGTTTTCTATAAAGACTTGCACAACCCGATAGAGGCCGTTGAACTATCAGGCTCTGATGGCAACCTGCTGATGTCATTTCGCAACGCACAACGCGGTAAAGTATACGGCGCAGAAGCCGAGTTTTTACAACAATTGACGATGTTTAGCGGCACCCTGGGCAGTATTGCCGACAACTTCTTTGTCGCCGGTAACCTGACGGTCAGCGCGTCAGAAATCCGCATTCAGCGTTTTGCCGGTGCCAACCTGACCCATGTTAAACGCAGCATGAGCGGCCATTCTGACTATGTTGCTAACCTGCAGCTGGGATTTGATGCTGATAATAACCAGCACAATGCCACACTAAGCTATAACGTGTTCGGCAAACGTATCGCTTTTGCCGGCGTGAATGACAAAGACGATGCCTTTGAGCAGCCCTTTCACTCGCTCGACTTTACGTACAGCTATACACCAGAGCAACATATGACATTGAAGCTGGGATTAAAAAACCTGCTGGATGAAGACGTGGAAATTTTGCAACAGGGTGAAATACTGCAAAAACGTGTTGAAGGCCAAAGCTACAGTTTAAGTTTTTCTTATAAATACTAAACATGTGCCGCAAAAAAGGCCTGTGATAAACAGGCCTTTTTACGCTCAAACATAGTGCCGGATATTAAAATTTATGTTTGATACCCACCGCCAGATAATCGCGGTCTGGTGCAACAGTATCGAAGTTGAAGCTGCTATACCAGGCAAACAGGGTGGTATTTTTACCTGCCTTGTAATCCGCGCCCAGGCTCACCGCATTATCATCTTCTAACGTCTGGAATTGCGCTTTCAGCTCAGTTTTACCCATCGGGTAAGCGGCACTAAGCAACCAGCCATCCTGCTCCAGGCCGCTAACAATGTGTTCCTGGGTGTGTAATATAGCGCCCAGCTTAAAACCCGCTACCTTCGCCTGAGCTTGCAGACGCACAGTGTCATAGCCCGCCACTTCAGAGTCGACTGATACAGCGGCGTAAATATTGCTGTCTTTAAGGCTTTCATCGCCGTAGTACAATGCAGCCGATAACGCATCTTCACCGTCAGCAGAGTCTTCCATCACGTAAGTCAGCTGCATACCAAAGCCGTTAAACTGTGGGGTGTAGTAGGTAATGGAATTGCTGGCACGTACTTCGCCTTTCCACAAATGTTTTACGTCGGCTTCATAATCGCTGAACAGGTCGATTTTACCCTGGGCATCTTTTTGTGCGGTGTCGTGCCGGCCTAGCCGCACTTCACCGAAACCACCGGCTAAACCAATGTATTGATTACGCGCTTTAATATTTTTTTCGTTTGCTTCATCAGACGGGTCAACTTCCCACTCCAGTTGATACACCACTGATAAGCCATCTTCGAGTGCGTAATCACCTTTTAAGCCAAAACGTGAGCTGTTGCTTTTTAATTCGGAGAAGCGCCCTTCACCTTCATCACTTGATTGCGCTGACACGTTGATCTGACCATATACCGTTACCGGTTCGGCCTGAGCTGTTGCAACACTGGCCAATGCCATGGCTAATACTACTGTTGTTTTCTTCATATCCTGCACCTGAGTTATTACCAATAATTGCTGCGGCCGCCAACGGCGATGCTGCTTCGGACAGCCGCTATAATATGTATCATTTGTGACACTTAAATGACACGGTGCCACTTTTATGTCGTTTTAATGACGCTTTTATGACCCAACTGGGTAAGCGCTTGTGCATAAACCGAAAAGTATCAATCAAATTGACGCAATCGCCAATATTTTGTTGGCAGAAAAAGCAAAAAGGGGCCGAAGCCCCGTGCAAAAAGCGCAATTCAGCTATTAATCGCGCTTTTTATCTACTATTTGCTGTAACTCAGCATCGCTCAGATGGGACACATTACGGCCTTTGCTGAGAAAAATAGTGTGCTCGCAAATATTGCGGCTGTGATCGCCAACCCGCTCTAATGCCTTGGCAACCTGAGAAATTTGCAAATTCACGCTGATTTGGCCGGCATCATGCAGCATGCTGCTCAGGCTATGTTGCACAATACGGGCGTAGTCTTCGTCAATGGCTTTATCAGTTCGCAATACAGCCAATGCAGCCTTTGCATCAACCTGTTCAAAAGCAGCCAACGCCTGCTGCAACATCAGCAGTACCTTTTGCCCCATTTGCGCCAGCTCAGTAAGTTGCGTCGGCGTTGGCCGCTTGCCCGGCGGCTCTTTTAGCAGAGCTTTGGCGATACGTTTGGCCAGATCGCCAATACGCTCAACATCATTAATGCTTTTTAATACCGCCAGTACCAGGCGTAAATCGGATGCGGCTGGTTGGCGCCGGGCCAGTATATCGACGCAGTGCTCGTCGATATCGACTTCAAAACTATTCACCTGACGGTCAAAGTCTTTAACCTGCTGTGCCAAATCCCTATCTGCTGTGGTAAATGCGGTCAAGGCATCGGCTATCTGCTGCTGCGCCAACGCGGCCATTTGCAGCAGTCGTGCTACCGCTTGTTGCAGTTCTTCATCATAGGCCTGTGAATAATGGCCACCGATCTTGTTGTTTGGCATATGCCAGTCTCCTGAAGTCATTTCCAGCCGGCGGCCTTAGTTAACCATAGCGCCCGGTAATATAATCTTCGGTGCGTTTTTGCACCGGGTTAGTAAACAGATCGTTGGTATTGCCAATTTCGATAAGATTACCCAAATGAAAAAATGCAGTGCGGTCCGATACCCGCGCGGCCTGCTGCATGTTGTGGGTAACGATGACGATAGTGAAATTCTGTTTTAGCTCATCAATCAGCTCTTCGATGATCGAAGTGGCGATAGGATCCAGCGCCGAACAGGGTTCATCCATCAGGATCACTTCTGGGCTGACCGCTATACTGCGGGCAATACACAGCCGTTGCTGTTGGCCGCCTGACAAGCCTGTACCGGGCTGATCGAGCCGGTCCTTCACTTCGTTCCATAACCCTGCCCGGCGCAGGCTGGATTCAACAATATCATCCAGATCGGCTTTACGTTCGGCCAGACCATGCAGCTTCGGGCCATAAGCAATATTTTCGTAAATCGACTTCGGAAACGGATTAGGCTTCTGAAACACCATGCCAACCTGAGCCCGCAGCTGTACCACATCAAGTGCCGGCTCATGAATATCGCGGCCATCAAGCAAAATGCTACCGCTAACCCGGCAATGTTCAATGGTATCGTTCATTCGGTTCATGCAGCGTAAGAATGTCGATTTACCGCAGCCTGACGGGCCAATGAATGAAATCACTTCGTTCTGATATACATCCATGCTAATGCCATGCAGCGCCTGATTGTCACCGTAAAACACCTTTACATCGTTGGCACTGATTTTTACCGGGGCTGAATTACTCATGCGTTTATCCGTTACCTTTAAAATTAAATCGGTTTAACTGGCTTAATACACCGCCACTGTTTACCAGCGTTTCTCATACTTTTTCCGCAGCCAGATAGCCAGGCCGTTTAAGCTAATCATCATCAGTAGTAAAACAATAATGGCCGCTGAGGTTCGTGCTTCGAAAAAGTTACGCAGTTCATTACCCTGCCACAGGTAAATTTGTACCGGCAGCGCGCTGGCTTGCTCAAACGGTGACGCCGGCACTGAAGCAACAAACGACTTCATGCCAATTAACAGCAGCGGCGCGGTTTCGCCCAACGCTTGTGCGACACCGAGAATGGCGCCGGTTAAAATACCCGGCACAGCCAGCGGCAACACATGATGAAAAATAGACTGCATTTTTGATGCGCCCAGCCCCAGTGCCGCCTGACGAATGGACGGCGGTATGGCTTTGAGGGTTGAGCGGGTAGCAATAATCACCGTCGGTAAGGTCATCAGTGACAGCACCAAGCCACCGACAATAGGCGCCGACATTGGCAGGTTAAACCAGCCAATCAACACCGAGGCTCCCAATAAACCAAAAACTATGGAAGGTACCGCAGCCAGGTTATTAATATTCACCTCAACCAGGTCGGTTAACTTATTGCGCGGGGCAAACTCTTCCAGATAAATGGCCGCCGCAACCCCCATTGGCACCGCCAACAGAATAACCACCAACATCATATAGAATGAACCCATAAACGCGCCGGCCAGACCCGCCGACGCTAACGAACTACGCGAGTCCGGGTTCATAAATAACGCCAGGCTAAAACGATTCTGAATAATGCCCTGTGCCGCTAACTGGTCTGCCCACTGGCGTAATGTCGGGCTTAACTGCTGCTGCTCGTCAGGCAGGCTGCGGTCAATATTGCCTTTTAACCACACATCGATATTGGCGTCTGTCAGTAAATGCAGGGTGTGGGTTTGACCAATAATGGACGGATCTGCCACTACCATATCGCGCAGTGCAAAACGTTCACCGGATGTGACAACCCGCGCCAGATCACGACGGTGCTTACCGGCATCAGGCAACACTTTTTGCAGACTGTCGGTGATCAGGCGGTTAAAGTTTACAAAGCCAATTTCGGTCTGCCACGCCAGATGGCGCTGACGATAATCGTTATCGCTCTCGTCGGCCTGTTGCTGGGGCTTAGGCGGGATCTTAATGATTGCCGGGTCAAAATAAATCTCCAGCGTAATTGCCGACTGCCAGAACGCCGGTACACCTTTAGAAAATATATTCACAAACAGCACGGCGACCAGCGCCAGACTGATCAGCACCGCAGTCAGGCCTAAACGGCGGAACAGCGTTTCTTTTTGATGCCGCTTTCGCAGCGACGCAATAACCTTCTGCTGCACCAGGCTGGGTGCCACCGCGGGTTTGATCGGGTTCTGTGCAATAATTGTCATAGCTTACTCGTATTGCTCACGGTACTTGCGCACTATCACCAGCGCCATCACGTTCAGCAGCAGGGTAATAACGAACAGGGTTAAGCCCAGCGCAAAGGCAACCAGTGATTGCGGGCTGGAAAAGTCATTGTCACCGGTTAGCTGATTAACAATGGTCACGGTAACAGTCGATACCGCTTCAAATGGATTCGCGGTCAGTGCCGGGCTGTTGCCGGCTGCCAGCACGACGATCATCGTTTCACCTATTGCACGGCTGGCTGCCAAGAGCACTGCGCCAACTATGCCCGGCAGTGCCGCCGGTAACACCACCTTTAATATGGTTTCTGACTTAGTCGCGCCTAACCCCAGCGAGCCATCTCGCATTGATTTTGGCACCTGGGTAATAATGTCGTCAGATAGCGATGAGATAAACGGGATAATCATAATGCCCATCACTACCCCAGCTGTCAGCGCCGATGTAGCACTAATATCCAGCCCGACAGCCGCGCCCAGGTCACGTAAAAACGGTCCGACGGTGACCAGCGCAAAGAAGCCGTAAACAATGGTCGGGATGCCGGCCAACACCTCGATAAGCGGTTTGGCCGTATTACGTAATTTTAGTGGGGCATATTCAGCCAGATAAACCGCAACCATCAAACCCAGCGGTATAGCGACCAGCATGGCGATACCCGCTATCATGGCAGTACCTGCCAACAGCGGCACCAGGCCAAAATTGCCCTGCTCACCAACCCCCACCGTCGAAAAACGCGGATTCCAGGTGGTGCCAAAGAAAAACTCTGTCGGTGGGATATAACTAAAAAACTTCAGCGTCTCGCCGACCATCGATAACACGATGCCGATGGTGGTCAGAATAGCCACGGTTGAACACAGGATAAGTACCGCTTTTACTACCCGCTCTACCTGATGCCGAGCTTTTAACCGCGGGGTTATTTTCAACAGACTCAGTAACATACCAACAGCGGCGATGACTGCCATTAAAGCAGTAAGCACAATAGCACTGTTGGCGCGTAGCTGGCGCAAGTTCTCTGCGGCTGCCAATTCCCAGGCGGTAGCATCTGCCACGACGCCGAAGTTATTTGCCAGATTACCAATGCGCTGCGAGACAATACGCAATTGCTCTGCCGGCTGATTAGCGATTTCTGCTGGTAGCTGTGCCAGCATCATCGCGTTTATTACCGGCCCTGACAGCCACAACCATAGCAACAGAATAAAAAATGCCGGCAGCACCGCCCACAACCCAACCATCATACCGTAGTGCTGGGGGCGGGAATGCATGCGTTGGTTGGCGTTAACTGTAGCCACTTTACGGCTGCGGACCATACCCAGCTGGTAGCCCAGTGCCATCAGTACCAATAGCACTACAATTAACGAAAGGTTACTCATGGTTGCTCCGTAAACGGCTTACACATCGTCGTTAGCTTAAGCGTGCAGTGTAAGCGGCTTTTATTTCAGTTTTATGACAGCTGTAACAGAAAAAGAGAACCTGCATCAGGTTCTCTTTGCGCTATGGCTTTATTACAGTGATTTTTTCTGTCGGATGTTTTGCATAATGTCGGCGCGCTCGTCATCAGAAAGCGGGATCAGACCAGCCCGCTCCAGCACGCTGTCAAAACCTGACATACCTTCGCTTACATGAAATTGGGCATATTCCTGCAAGCCTGGAATAACGCCAATATGGGCACCTTTGACATAGATATACAGCGGTCGTGACACCGGATACTCGCCAGAGATAATGGTATCCAGATTCGGCTCTACACCCGATACTGTCGCGACTTTTATCCGGTCACGGTTTGCTTCATAGAAACTTAAGCCGAATACCCCCAAAGCATCTTTTTGTGCGGTCAGCCGCGCCAATGTTTCGGTGTAATCACCGGCGATCTCTACTACCCGGCCGTCGGTACGCATCGCTGTACACAGCTTTTTCGCGGTATCTTTGTCCATCGCCTGTATTGCCGGTAACGTTTCACAGCCGGGGATCACCACTTTTTCTTCATACACTTCACGGGTACCGTGATTTGAGCCAGGGATAGCTAATAAAATGTCCTGCTTGGGCAGGCTGCTATCTATCTGATCCCAGCGGGTATAAGGGTTTGCTACCAGTTTACCCTGCTGTGGAATTTGCGCTGCCTGTGCCAGGAATACATGCTGCGGTTCGAGTTTAAACACCTCGGCATCGACGCGCGAGGCAAATACGATACCGTCATAGCCAATTTTTACTTCAATAATGTCTTTTACGCCGTTCGCTTTACAGGCCTCTACTTCATTTGGCCGGATTTTGCGTGATGAGTTAGCAACATCAATAGTGTTGGCCCCCACACCCTGACAAAACTGACGCAACCCACCTGATGAACCGCCCGACCCCACTACCGGTGTGCGGAACTGCGCAAAATTATTGCCAAATTCTTCCGCTACCACCGAAGAGAACGGCAGTACTGTCGATGAACCGGCAATTTGAATGGTGTCACGGCTTTGTGCCTGGGCAACGGCTGATACGGTTAACGCCAGTGTTGTCGCCAGCAGGCGCTTGGAAATGTTGTTCAGTGTCATCTTTGTTCCTCGGTGAGCCGATTAAAGTACCGGCACAGTTTGCTGCATTTTTATTGCAGTAATATGACAAGGAAACATTATTCAACTATTTAGCTATTCAGCGGCGGCTAAAGCTTTCATTGCTGCACACTGCAACGGTTACGGCCCTGATGCTTTGCCTGATATAACGCCTGATCCGCACGCAGCAACAATTTATCCAGGTTGTCCTGCCCGGGCAGGTACATAGCAATACCAATACTGCAGGTAACAGCAATGTCGCTGCCATCCGTTAATCTGAACTGATGCTCAGCTATGGTGGTGCGAATACGTTCAGCCGATAAAATTGCGGTTTTAATATCTATTTCAGGCAACAAAATAACGAACTCTTCGCCGCCATAGCGTGCGGCTAAATCAGAGTCACGGATACTGTGCTGACACAGCGTAGCAAACTCAGCCAGCACCTTATCGCCCGCGGCATGACCATATTTATCATTGATATGTTTGAAGTGATCGATGTCCAGCATTAACACGGCCAGATCTTTTTGATAGCGTTTCGCCCGGCGGATTTCAGCTTCTGCCAACTGCCTGATAGCGCGCCGGTTTGCCAGCCCGGTAAGAATATCAGTACTGGCCAGCTGCAACAGTTCCTGATTCCGCTCCACCAACAGCCGCTCAGTTTCGGCGTGCCGCGCGATTTCTGCTGTTAACGCCCGGGCCAGGTAACGAAAGCGCAAGGTGAAAAAACCAAGCAATGCCAGCAGCAGCCCCATTAGCAACAGCGATTTCAACAATACCTTATAATCGGTTGCGGCAGGCTTCACTTCGCTATACAAAAAATCATCCAATGGCCGGATGCTATCCACCATGCCCAGCTGCTGAAACGTCAGCGCCATCTGGCGCCAGCGTCCCGGGTTCATGTGACCAATTTCAACCAACTCCGGCAAAATCAGTTTCTGCATCACCTCAGCCTCAAATTGCAGCTGAGGTTTGGTTTTGTCCGGCGCATAGTGTTGCAGAATATGCGCTATGGTGTAATCGACGTGCTCCAGTGCAAACCTCCAGCCCGCCAGGCTGGCACTGACAAACGCTTTTGCTTGTGCCGGGTGTTGTTTTACCCAGTCTGCATGGGCTATCAGGATATCGCGGTAAAAGTTAACGCCGTATTCCTGCGGCAGAATAAGACGATAGCGAACCCCCATTTGCTCCAGCAAAAAAGGTTCGTTCGATAGGTAAGCGCTGACAGCATCTGTTTTACCACTGAGTAAATTATCCAGCCGCATCGATGTGGAATTGATCTGCAGCTGATCAACATCGATACCCTCTTTGGCGAACACAGCCAGCAATTCAGCGTTGTCCAGCGAATCGACCAGCTCTAGCTTTCGATTTGCCAGATCATGCAGCGTATAAATATCAGAATCTGCCAGTACCAGCCAGACACAGGGCGATTTCTGAAAAATAGCCGCCAGACTCACAATCGGCTGTCCCTGCAAATAGGCCAGTAAAGCGCCGGCACCCGACACGGAAAATTCCACGCGATGGCTGAGAACCTCATCCAGTGCATTCTTACCGGCGCTGCCTTCAATCAGGCGCACATCCAGCCCCGCATCACGGTAATAGCCTTGCTCTAACGCCATATAATAACCGGCGAACTGAAACTGGTGCTGCCAGCGCAGTTGCAACCTGACAGGCTCAGCAGCAACTGTCGGCGGCGGTATTAGCACTAAAATCAGCGCGACCAGCCCGCCCCTTGCCGCTGTTACGGTTTTACCTAGCATAGTGGTGTTTGCACTCAAGGTTTCCTGCACAAAGTCAGCAGTAGTGAAGCGCTTTAAGTATAGGTCAGACCAATAGAGGGTAAAGCGTGACGCGGAAATATCGGATTGGAAAAATAATAAATTCACATTATTTACAATATTAATGCAGCCATATTTTGCCGCAAAAACGTCAGCATTATTTACAAAGACAACTGGTCATGCCAGATGCAGGGGCTTGCTGTTAATTTGCACAATAGATCAGCGCTGCCTTAACTAGAAGCGGCTCGCTTTATGCAATGCAATCTGGCTAGCTTGCTTTGTGATAAGCAGCCTAAACGTTCGTCCGACAGAGAAACGGGTTCTGTTAAGGCGATGTAAAATAAGAAAAGGAGTCTTCATCAATGTACACGAAGAAAAAAACGATAACGATGAGTGTTCACGTTGCCTCGGCCTGTTTTCTGGCGCTGAGTGTTCAGTCCGCATTGGCACAGCACAGCATACCTGTGTCCGCTGCAGAAGGCGGTAACCTGTGGTTTGTTGAACTGGCAGACAAGCCTGTTGCCTCGGGTAACACCAAAGCCCGGGTAAAAACGGCACAGGAAAACTTCCGCAAAGCAGCTAAAGAAGCAGACGTGTTGTTTAACGAACGTCGCAGCTTTGATACCTTATTTAACGGCTTTTCTGTTGAGATTAGCCCTGAGCAGCGCGCCAAACTGATGCAAGTATCTGGTGTTAAAGCCATTTACCCGGTTGAGTTGATACAGGCACCCAGCCCGGACTTTAATACCGGCGGTTCAGCAGCAGATCTGGCCACCGCCATCACCATGACAGGTGCTGACACCGCGCAGAATGTGCTGGGCTATACCGGTACTGGCATTAAAGTGGCTGTAATGGATACCGGTATTGATATTGACCACCCTGACTTTGGCGGTAATGGCAGCAACGGCTCAACGGCGTTCCCAACCGTACGAATTGCTTATGGTTACGACTTTGTCGGTGATGCCTTTAATGCCGACCCAAGCAGCCCATCTTACAACCCTATCGCCGTACCGGATAACAACCCTGATGACTGCGGTGGCCACGGTACTCACGTTGCCGGCATCGTTGGCGCCAATGGCACCGTTAAAGGTGTGGCACCGGATGTGACCTTTGGTGCTTACCGGGTGTTTGGCTGTAACGGCAGCACTACCGCAGATGTGATGATAGCGGCGATGGAACGCGCTTATGCTGATGGCATGCAAGTGTTGAACATGAGTATTGGCTCTTCCTTTCAGTGGCCACAGTATCCAACAGCCCAAGCAGCTGACCGTTTGGTTGAAAAAGGTATGGTCGTGGTTGCCTCTATTGGCAATAGCGGTGCCAGTGGCCTGTATTCTGCCGGTGCACCAGGTTTGGGCGAGCATGTTATCGGTGTAGCCTCGTTTGATAATATCGCGTCTACCAGTGCGGTAGTCACCGTTGATGGGCAGGACATTGCGTATAATCCGATGACCTTCAGCGGGCCTATCCCCACTGCCGGTTCCAATAATGTGGTGTATGTTGGTTTGGCCTGCAACGCTAACCCATTACAGAATGATCCGGTAGGTAAAATTGCACTGGCCGCACGCGGCAACTGCTCTTTTGCCGAGAAAGCCACCAATGCTATTAACGCAGGTGCCTCTGCTGTGGTCATCCACAACAGCGCGGCCGGCAACTTTAACGGCACCCTGGGTGCACCAATAGGTGATGGCTCAGTGCCTGTAGTCAGTGTGTCACTGGCCGATGGCCTCTTTATGCGAGGCCAACCTGCGCCGGTTCTTACCTGGACCGACCGTACGATGCCGGTAATGCTGCCAACCGGCGGCTTAATTTCCAGCTTCAGTTCATACGGCCTGTCACCTGATCTGGCGCTGAAACCGGATATCGGTGCACCGGGTGGTGTTATTTACTCCACTTACCCACTGGAAAGTGGTGGCTATGCAACGCTAGGCGGTACTTCTATGTCATCGCCACATGTTGCCGGCGCTGCCGCACTGTTATTACAAGCTAAACCAGGTACGCCAGCAATGGCGGTGCGTTCTGTGCTGCAAAACAGTGCTGATCCGAAAAACTGGTGGGGCAATCCGGCTTTGGGCTTCCTCGACAATGTACACCGTCAGGGCGCAGGTATGGTTGACGTAGCCGGTAGTATTACTGCCAGCACCTATATCACCCCCGGCAAGATTGCTACTGGCGAAGGTGAAAGTGGCCCGTTTACCCAGCGGCTGACTATTCAGAATAATGGCACTGAAGCAGTGACATATCAGCTGTCGTCAGTTAATGCATTGTCTACCTCTGGTGTGATTACCCCAGGCTTTAACCTGAGCGACGCCAGTGTAGCCTTTAATGTCAATATGGTAACAGTTGCCGCTGGCGGGACATCCACTGTCGATGCAACCATTACGCCTGCAACCGGACCGGTCAATGGCCAGTACGGTGGTTATATTGTGTTTACCCCTGAAGGTGAAGGTCAAACTTACCGGGTACCTTTTGCTGGCTTCGTCGGCGATTATCAGGGCATTCAGGTATTAACACCTACCGCCAATGGCTTTCCATGGTTGGCGCAGTTAAGTGGCAACAGTTACTTTAACTGCCCTGCAGGTTGCAGCTACAGCATGCAAGATGGCGATATGCCGTATTTCCTCGCACATTTCGACCACCATGCGCGTTATATGGAAATGAATATTCTGCATGCCGCAACGATGCAGCCTGTTCATCCGGTGTTCCACAAAACCAACGTAGAAGACTATCTGCCGCGTAACAGCACAACTACCGGCTTCTTCGCGTTTGCGTGGGATGGCACACGGATCCATAGCAACGGCGGTAAAGGCAAAACCAAAGTAGTACCAAATGGCGACTATGTACTGCAACTACGCGTACTAAAAGCCTTAGGCGATACCAATAACCCGGCTCACTGGGAAACCTGGAATTCGCCGGTTATCACTATTGCCCGTTAAGCACTGCTAAACACAACAAGGCAAACACAATGTTTAATGCCAGTCAGCTAGCTGACTGGCATTATTTTTTCTGCGCAGAATATTCGATCTATAGAGCTTGTGGTCCCAGCTAAATGTTGCCTAGAACAAAGCGTGTTACTGAGACTGTTAAGTAATGCAGTAAATGTAAGATAAATTCAATGCGCATCAGGCTTTTCAAGTTATTGATTTTAGGTGCGCTTATGGGTATTAATTTAACTGGATTTCAAGGTGTTACTGAAACGTCTATATTTTAACTGTTAGGCGTCAAAACGGAAGGCTAATATGAATTCAATCACAATGGCAGCACTTAAAAATTTTCCCGATCAATTGGAGAAATTTTTTTACGCAATTCCAGAATCTTCGTGGCATTGGTCTCCAAATTCCTGGGAAGGAGTGCCTAGTGAAAGCCTCAATGCAATTGAACAAATATGTCACGTCCGGGATGTGGAAATTGAGGGTTATCATATTCGTTTTGATCGAATGTTAAATGAGAAAGAGCCAACCTTGGATTCACTGGATGGATATGCTTTAGTCCACCAGAAAAACTATGCACAGTCTGATCCAAAAGCAGTATTTAAAGATTTTCAGATAGCAAGAACAAAAACGTTGCATATTCTGGAGAAGTTGACTGAAACTCAATTGAAAAGAGCAGGATATTTTGAAGGTTATGGGCGACTGACAGTGGCTGGGCTTATTCACTATTTGTGCAGTCATGATCAGCAACATTTGTCTGGGCTGCAGTGGCTGCTAGGTAAAATCAAGTCGGATGCATAACAAGCGCAGGCTGTTGGATCAAAATGCCCGCTTTGCGTTCTTTTTGCCCGCTGATGTGCAGCGTTATATTGTATGGCGCAGCAAATGGACATTGTACTAAACGAACAAAAGGCGAGTAATGATAAACCTGAGTTAAGAAAAATTGGTTTTCGAGATAATCTTCAATGGCAGCATGATGGCCCGTTTAGAGCCCATCATTCAAATCCCATATCTTGTTAAGCTTCATAAACTTAAAGCGCATTGGTAGGTTCAATAGCACAATTCGCGTCATTCGGGGCCCGTGCAGCATTAACGAAAACTCTGTTTTTCATCACCACGATAACGTGTCTGCACCCGGCTTTTATGCCATGCCACTGCGCCTACCTTTATAGGGCTTTGCCGGCTGACAAGACGGCAATTTTCTACCCCAACTTCATAAAAAAAGGCCTGCAACATCTCTGCTGCAGGCCTTTATACATCGTTCATTGGCGCGTAAGCCGAACTGAAAACAACGTCTCAGGACGGCATTACGGCTAATAACCGGCGTTGTCTAGTCAAACCATCGCTGACTAGTTTGCGGTTACTTCAATCAGGGTTGACGCATGTTCAACACCATTTGCATCTTTAAACGAAGCCACGCCCAGGTATGGGAATGGACTTGCGGCCAGATTTGACGTCATAACAGTAACGTTATTTGCCCGCCCCATAATAGCGCGCGTACTGGCCGCTATACGGGTTGTACTTTGCTGGCTATTCACAATCCACAGCGGCATCGTGTAGGTCGCGCTGGCTGCGCCACCTAAATCATAACCGTGTACGAATACCAGATAGAAGTCACCGGCAGCACCATTTGCCGCTGGCGCTGGGTCACGCAACGTTACAGCTTCATTACCGCCGTCGGTTGCTGATGAACCCACGCTAGCACACGAATACGCCACACAACGGTAGACATACATATCAAGATCCGCGCCGGGGATGCTGCTTAACGCCGCATTCAGGCTAAAGCGTGCAACACGCGTACCTGCTGGTACTTCGAACGTATGAAAGCCCAAACCTGCTTCATTAAACGCAAAGGTTCTGTCTGCATCTTGTGACACTGAGCCGGCAGAACCAAATGGTGCGCTAACACCGACAATACCAGTACTGGTGGTGCCGCTGTAGTTCATATCAACAGCAAAACTCACACGGCCAGACTTGGCAGGTACAGTCGCAGTAATTTTCTCTGGCGCTTCAATAAGCTGTGGTGACTCAACCTTAACCGCGATCGGGCTACGCACAGTATGTACACCATTAGACCAGGTGATCGAACCAAATACCCACTGTCCCATTACGGCGTTAGCATTAGGCGTAAATTTCACGCCATAGCTTACGGTCGCACCGGCGGCCACAGACATTGTATTGTTACCGTCTACAGTAATCACCTGTACATCGACACCGGCAGGTGCTTGCACCGTTGCGCTATATACTGATGCCGAACCACTGACATCGGTTACCCAGCGGTTTAATGTTTCAGCACGAGTCAGTTCGGCAATCGCCATTGACGCCAGGTTAAGCTGGCTTGGGTCGGTGTTGTAGTTGGCAGCTTTAAACTGATCGCAGCTGAAACCACTGGTATTCAAAACAAAATTGGCATTGCCCACACCACACAGGAAGGCAAAATATTCCAGATTGGTGATGTCATAGGTTAAGCCTGGGTTAGTCGCTTTATTTGGCTCGGCATGACCGGCACCAAAATCAAACGGATCGGCAGGTGTAACGCCATTTTCTTTTTTCAGATTTTGCCGTGCAGTTGTCATCAGCGCTGATTTAATCATCGCAGGTGTCCAGTTTGGATGCACTTCTTTCACCAGGGCAGCCATACCAGCAATATGCGGGCTAGACATAGAGGTTCCCTGCAAGTATGCAAAGCTCTTACCTGGGGCAGACAGCATAGGCTGTGGTGACGCACCGGCCAGAATCTTCACACCAGGCGCGGTAATATCGGGTTTAATAACATCAAAAGTTGCCAGGTTAGGCCCACGTGATGAGAATCCCGCCATCAGGTTGCCCACTTCCACCACATCGTTAACAAACACGGACGGGCTCATTTTCACGTTAACCACACCACCTGCCGTGATGTTATTGTTAAACGCGGTGCCAGCAGCCAGCGTTGTCATCACAGCCGGGATACTAAAGTTACCACTACCACCCATCGGAATAGGCGCTGCAGCAGAATTGTTATAGACAATAACACCGGCAGCACCCGCCGCTTGAGCGGCGGCAATTTTCACATCGAAGCCGCAGGTTCCGCGTTGAATTAACGCAAACTTACCTGCGATCGCGCCAGCATTGGTTAGCTCAGTACAAGCCAGTAATGGGTTGGCTACAACCACATCAGCAGTAATATCACCCGTTACGCTTAGCGACACTGTAGTTGCTGCCTCTACCGCAATGTAGGTGCCTTGCAATGCGCCTGCCGTCACTTCGATACCGTTAGCAACAGTGGTGCCATCATAGGTTGATGCCGCTACTGTCGTTACCCATGGCGCTGGTGTGCCTACTGTACCTGCACCCGGGCCGCTATTGCCTGCTGAAACCGCCACAAAAACACCAGCTTGTGCTGCTCGCAATTTCGCTGCTGCCGCCGCCGTGGTTAAGTCAGTTAAACTGCCACCAATAGAATAGTTGATGACGTCAACACCGTCGGCTACCGCCTGATCAATTGCCGCCATGGTATCACCATAGAAACAACCGCGTTCAGCAACGCCGGCCGGACTAACATAGCTGCTGTTCCAGCAGGCTTTATACATTGCC
>JBFKFH010000022.1:0-22099 GCA_041618685.1 Rheinheimera sp. | reverse complement strand
CTGATGCCAGATAATATCGCTACGCGCCAGGTTCAATACTTTACTGTCAACGGTCTCTACCGATGTCGCCGCCGCAGCCACCAGGAAGGGAGCATTTCTCAATGCACTTTCGAAACTATCGTATTTTACGTTTACCAGACATTTGTATTTAGCAATGGGGGTAATATTAAGTTTGGCTTCTACTACAAATCCAAGGGAGCCTTCCGAGCCTGTGATAATGCGTGATAAATCAAATTCGGTCAGATCGTCATTAAACACATGCTCTAAATCGTATCCGGTAAGAAAGCGGTTTAAGCGTGGAAACTTGGCCAGAATTTGCGGCCTGAAATTGCGGCTGCTATCGAGCACCTGCCGATAAATGCGACCGATGCTGTTTGGCATTTCAGCTCGATGCTCCGCCTCAAAAGTGGCCATTTTGTGCGTTTTTAATACATTGCCATCAATCAGCACTGTTTTCAGCGCTAATACATGGTCGCTGGTTTTGCCGTAAACCAAAGAGCCCTGCCCGGACGCGTCAGTGTTTATCATACCGCCAATAGTGGCGCGATTTGACGTAGATAAATCTGGCGCAAAAAAGAAACCATAAGGTTTTAAAAAAGCATTGAGCTGATCTTTTACTACGCCGGCTTGTACTCTTACCCAGCGCTGCTCAACATTAATTTCGAGGATATTGCGCATGTGGCGGGATAAATCTACCACAACGTGTTCCGTCAGCGACTGGCCATTAGTGCCGGTGCCTCCGCCCCGCGGGCTGAACTTAATATGCGAGAAGCTTGATGTTTGCGCCAGCGATGTCAGGATGACCAGATCATCGGTTGATTTGGGTAGCAGTACAGCCTGCGGTAACGCTTGATACACACTGTTGTCGGTTGCAACCGCCAACCGGCTGCCATAACTGGTTTCTATGTCACCGGTATAACCGGCAGCAACCAGGGCTTTACTAAAGGCGATGATGCTGGCATCCAGCGCTAATTCGGGATTAAGCTTTGGGATCATAACTGCAGACACTCGGCAAAATGTGTGTGCAGTATAACATTAAGTTTAAGCTAGGATTAACTGCAATTTAGACCAAACCGTTAACTGGTTGCCGGACGGAATTTCAATTGCAAGCCACGTAAAAAGTAGCGCAGTACCTGATCCTGGCACTCTCTGAAATGTTTATGATCGGGCCGGCGGAAAAACGCACTTAATTCAGATTTGCTCAGGCGGAAATCGGCACTTTGCAGCAATGCCAAAATATCATCGTCCTTTAAATCAAAGGCAATTTTTAGCTTTCGTAACATAATATTGTGATTAAGTTTGGTTTCAGGCTCTGGAATGACATCGTCTTTCGCACCACGACGCTGAATAATTAAACCATTCAAAAAGCTAGCCATCAGTACATCTGATATTGGTTCGAACCCTTCATCTTCATCTTTCTTCAACCAGGCAACAACTTGCTCTTTGCTTACTGATACGCCGGTTAGCGCAAAAATAGCAATCATGCCGTGATCGTGAATATTCAGGCTGTAACGCAAACTGCGTAATACGTCATTTGTGGTCAAGATAATTTCCTGTAGCAAAAGTGAGAACAAAAACGGCGGCTATCATACCACAGCCGCCGTTAAATCTGCAGTAAGCGTACTGCACAGTTCCGCTATAAGCATAACCGACTAGGGTAAATGGCCCAGTTTACTCGCTTTGGTCGCCAGGTACCTGTGGCTATGTGCCGTGGTTTTAACTCTGTGCTGTACACGTTCCAGCACATTAACACCAGCGTCAGTTAAGGCTTTTAATTTACGCGGGTTGTTTGTCAATAAACGGATTTGCTTTATGCCCAGTTGGTCGAACATTTGTGCCGCAATGTCATACTCGCGCATATCCGGCAAAAAGCCGAGAATTTCATTTGCCTCTACCGTATCCAAACCTTTGTCCTGCTCTGCATAAGCGCGGATTTTATTGATCAAGCCAATGCCCCGGCCTTCCTGGCGTAAATACAAAATACAACCGCGGCCCAAATCCGCTACTTTACGCATCGCAGCTTCTAATTGCGGGCCACAATCACACCGTAAACTAAACAGCGCATCGCCAGTTAAACATTCTGAATGCACACGCGCCAAAACAGGTTCATCGCCTGTGACATCACCCAGGGTTAAAGCCACGTGCTCTTTGCCGTTGGGCGCTTCAAAGCCATGCAATCGAAATTCAGCAAAGGGCGTCGGTAGTAACGTAGAGGTTACAAGTTTTAGTTTCATTATCAGATCTCAGAAATCGGCGGTATTGGCCATCGCACTGGCTAAGATGGGACCAAACCGCTTTGATTCAAGACTCTGCCGCACAAAAAACACAACGGCAGAGTCATTTACAACAAATATTGCCACCTAAGCCGGATTAATCCTGCTTAGGATCCGCTTCTGTTGATGGCGACTCGACGACTTCTTGCGCAGCGGCCTCTTTCGGTTCCGCGATGGCGTGTGCTGATATTAAGCTAACCAATTCCACATCAACAGGAATTTTCTCGCCGGTGTTAGCCGTTATTACAGTCAGCTTTTTATCTTTGATGTACAACAGCGGTAATGCGCCATCACCGTAGCGCTTAATAAAGTGCTGATAAGTAAAGTTCTCAGTAATATTGGTTGTTTTAATGACTGCGCCTCTGGCCACTAAGCTTGACAATTTAGCGTACGAAATCTGCTCACCAAATAAACTTAATTGTTTGACATAAGTTTCTGACATTTGATGACGTGCGCTTGATGCTTCACTATTGTTCAGGCCAAATACTTTGTTCACGCCATAAACATCCTGAAAGTGAAAATTTACTAACGGATTCAACTGACGATACGGCGACATGACGAATACACGGCCGATGCCGGTAAGATCAAGGTAGTTTTCCGCATGTTCTGACGCAGGGTTACCAAAATAGATTGGAATATTGTCCATCCGGGCTAAACGAATGTTGTCCCAGTTGGTATCAGCCAAAACAGTGCGATAACCACGGTTAAGCAAGACTTTGGCTAGTTCTCTGGCAAACTTGGAGGCTCCAAAAATTAGCACCCCCTGATTCGAGCCACTGCTTACCCCAAGCCATTTTGCCCAACGTGTCGCGGTTAAGCTTTGAACTACAACAGTACCGATAATAACCATAAATACCAGCGGAACTATTTGATCGGCCCCTTCGTAACCCAGGTTTTCCAGCTTAATTGCAAAAAGTGAAGAAACGGCCGCCGCAACGATACCGCGCGGCGCTACCCAGCTTAAAAACAGTTTGTCTTTTTTATCCAGTGAAGAACCCAGCGCAGACACCCAAATACTTAATGGCCGGGCAACAAACATCACCACCAGCAATACTGCTATCGCACCAAAACCTAAATTCAGCATTGCAGCAGAATCTAGCCGCGCCGCTAACAAAATAAATAGTGCTGAAATCAATAACACTGTAAGCGTTTCTTTGAATTCAAGAATATCTGCAATGTCTACACCGCGCATATTCGCCAGCCAAATGCCCATCACAGTTACAGTAAGCAGACCGCTTTCTTCCTGTAACAAATTAGAGCCGACAAACACGGCCAGTACTATTGTCAGCACAGCGGTATTTTGTAAGTAATGCGGTAATAAGTTTTTACGCAAAACGATGCCGACGACATACCCAGTGAGGGCCCCTACGCCAAAACCAACAGATAACATCAATGCCAGTGCGGTCAGCACATGATTGCCCGATTCGGTAGAGAACGCGATATATTCAAACACCAGCACCGCAATCAACGCGCCAAGCGGATCAATAACAATACCTTCCCAGCGTAGGATATTCGCCAGTTTTGCGTTAGGCCGAACGCTTCGCAGCATCGGCATAATAACCGTTGGGCCGGTTACCACAACCAGGGCGCCAAACAGCATTGAGATATCGAAACTTAGTGCAGTAAATAAATAGGTCGCCGCCGTTATTACCAACCAGGTTACAGCGGCCCCCACAGTGACCAAACTGGTGACAATACGGCTGTGGCTCTTTATTTCTTTGAAATTTAACGTCAGAGAACCTTCAAACAAAATAACTGCCACACCAAGCGATATAATAGGGAACAGTAAATCACCGAATAATGCATCGGGGTTTAATACGCCAGAAACCGGCCCCAATAACAGACCCGCTATTAGCAAAGGCAAAATTGCTGGCAACCGCAGCTTCCAGCCGAGCCACTGACAAAACAATGACACGACGCCCAACATGGCTAATGTGGCAGAAATGTGTCCCATACTTCCCCTTAATCAAAATATCAATGTGCGGTATACCGGCAGTAACCACTAATAATACACAGCTGTGGCCGGCTCCACAGTACAATTCTGTCTTTTTTTATTGTTTAGCCAACCTGTTGCGCAATATTCTGCCGCTTGCTGGGGTACAATAATCGCCGTTTTTGCTGCAGCTGAGTTTGCCATGTTAAGTTTCTTCGAACGTATAATTAAACCCTTTCCCGCCACTGAGCCTACGCAACCACCGCAGGGCATTCTGGCGTTTTGCCGTCATTACACCCAAGGTATGCAGTTATCACTTGTACTGATGTCGGTCAGCACAGCGCTATTGGCGATGTTAGAGGTATCACTATTTAGCTTTATGGGGCAGTTAGTAGATTGGCTGGTGCAAAACGATCCGCAAACGCTATTTACTGCCGAATACACGACGCTGCTAAAAATGGCCGTAGTCACGCTGATATTACTACCTGGTTTGAGCTTTTTTCACGCCGCAATAGTACACCAGACGCTGCTGGGTAATTATCCGATGTCAATCCGTTGGCTGGCTCACCGTTACCTGCTACGCCAAAGCATTAGTTTCTATCAGAATGACTTTGCCGGCCGTATTGCGACTAAAGTCATGCAAACTTCTCTGGCCGTGCGTGAAACCGTAATGAAGCTGCTGGATGTGATGGTTTACGTACTGGTTTATTTTGGCTCAATGTTATTCTTTATCGCTGATGCCGATGTGCGCTTGGTGCTGCCTATGCTGGTCTGGCTGGTAATTTACATCGCCATGCAGTTTTACTTTGTACCACGGTTAAAAGCAGCGTCTACCCGTCAGGCAGATGCCCGTTCAGAAATGACCGGCCGCATTGTTGACAGTTATACCAATATCACCACCATCAAACTGTTTTCGCATACCAACCGGGAAGAAGCCTACGCTAAAGACAGCATGGAAGTGTTTTTAAAACCGGTATATCGCCAAATGCGCCTGGCGACCGGGTTGAGTGTGTCAGTACAAACGCTGAACTACTTTTTAGTGTTTAGTATTGCGGCAATGTCGATTTGGTTATGGGCTGACAGTGCCATCAGTGTTGGTGCCATTGCAATCGCAGTAAGTTTAGCCCTGCGGTTAAATGGCATGGCGCAATGGATTATGTGGGAAGTAAGCAGCCTGTTTGAAAATATCGGTACCGTGGCGGATGGCATTACTACGCTGTCTCAGCCCGCACAAGTACAGGATGTTGCGAATGCTAAACCGCTACAGGTGACCCGCGGCGCAATCCGTTTTGAGCAAGTGTGCTTTAATTACGGCAAAGAGGTAAGCGACATTGGTAAAACGCCGGTATTACAGCATTTGGATCTGCATATTCAGCCAGGTGAGAAAGTAGGATTGGTTGGGCGTTCGGGTGCCGGTAAGTCGACGTTGGTTAACCTGCTATTGCGGTTTTATGATGTAGAAAGTGGCAAAATTTTGATCGACGATACAGATATCAGCCAGGTCAGCCAGGAAAGCTTGCGCCAGCATATCGCCATGGTTACCCAAGATACTTCCCTGCTACACCGCTCGGTTCGGGATAACATTGCTTACGGTAAGCCGTCAGCGACGGACGAGGAGCTTCATCAGGCTGCGGCACAAGCCGAAGCCAGTGAATTTATAGCTGACTTAACTGATCCCGCCGGAAATAGCGGATTTGATGCACAGGTTGGTGAGCGTGGTGTAAAACTGTCGGGCGGACAACGCCAGCGTATTGCTATCGCACGCGTACTGCTAAAAAACGCGCCTATATTGATCCTCGATGAAGCGACATCAGCATTGGATTCTGAAGTAGAAGCTGCGATTCAGGCCAGTTTAAACACACTGATGGACGGTAAAACAGTAATAGCTATCGCGCATCGCTTGTCGACTATTGCGCAGATGGATCGGCTAATCGTGCTAGATCAGGGAAATATCGTAGAACAAGGTACCCACAGCCAACTTATTGCTTCAGGTGGTATTTACGCACAATTGTGGGCTCATCAAACCGGCGGCTTTATCGGAGTTGAATAATCCCGGCAATAATTTGATGTTATCAACATAACAAAAAGCCCCGATAAAACCGGGGCTTTTTTATTGTACCTGAACCGAAGGCTATGCAGCTTTTCTGTTACGCATAACACCTAGTCCAAATACTCCCAGGCCCATCAATAACAAAGATGCCGGGGCAGGAACACTGGCAGGACGCGCCTGACTGACACGATAAACAATAGTTTCATAGCAACAGCTAGATTCAACCATATCAGCGAATGACCAACGATTACTTATACCGTCAGCAATGTCGATGTGCGTATATAAGTTACTAAACCACCCCGTCGCTTTGGCATAGTTAACGCCACTGTAATCTTGGGTATTTGCAGAGCTGTAACCAACCGCAAAAGTAGAAACATTGATACCCAAAGAGGCAAATAAACCTGAAGTCATAATTTGCCAGCCATATCCGGCTTGTTCCGACATATCAATGGCACCACAAGATCCTTCCAGCAACCCATCACTGCATGGTGAAGCCCATGCCAAATCATAACCACCTACGCTAACATACGCGTCTGATGCCACTTCACCTGTCATCAGCGTAGCGTTTGCCGACAGTGAAAATAGCGAGATACAACCAATTGCGAACCGTTTAAATACTGCTAACTTCATTCTATTACACTCCAATAGATAACCATCCATAGTAGACTCATAAACTAGAATGCAAATATCAAGCCATACATGTATGCTAATGATTTTAATGAACTTTAACCTTACCACCCTTTAGCTTTACATTGCCATGTAAAGCATGCTGACACTAAGTGTCAGTGTTAACCAGAATAAAAAACCCGGCGCTAGGGCCGGGTTTTTATTCTGGTTTAGCAGTTATTTTTGCTGTTGCTGTTTAGCCAGTTTGGTTTCCCAGAATGTGGCATTTTTAATTCCCAGTTTTACCGGGTCAAACGTGACGGGACCACCCGACTTTTTCTGCTGTTCGTAGTCACGAAGACACCGCATGGTTGGCTTATACATAAAGAAAATTGCCAATATACCAATGACATTCACCCATGCCATTAACCCAACGCCGATATCACCGATATTCCAGATATAGCCGGCGCTGTTTACGGTGCCGTAAGCAACCATAAACATTAAGATAAATTTAAACAAAATAACCGGCAGTTTGTTATTAAACACCCGGTTCAGATAAGCGACATTTGTTTCGGTAATATAGTAGTACGCCAGAATTGTGGTAAATGCGAAGAAAAACAGCGCTATGCCAACGAACACCTGACCAAAGTTACCAAATACACTAAGTAGCGCCATTTGTGTAAAAGCAGCTGAACCAATTTCAGTGGCCGCATCTACATTTTGCACAATAAACTGCCCGGCTGGCAGCTCGCCCACCACATTATACTGTTGCGTAATGAGTATCATCAGTGCAGTAGCGGTACAAACGAACAACGTATCAATATAGACCGAAAACGCCTGCACCAAGCCTTGCTGTGCCGGATGGTCGACTTCTGCTGCAGCAGCAGCATGAGGGCCAGTGCCCTGACCGGCTTCATTAGAGTAAATTCCACGTTTAACTCCCCAGCCAATTGCCGCACCAAAGCCTGCCTTTGCTGAAAAAGCGTCGCTGAAAATCAATCCAAACACCCCAGGCACTTTGTCCCAATTAAGAAACACAACAATTAACGCCATAACAATGTAACCAAGCGCCATAAAAGGCACGACAATTTGCGTAAAGTGAGCAATACGCTTAATACCACCAAAGATAATAAAGGCTAAGACAATGAGAATAACCGCCAGTGCAATCAGTTTATAGGTGCCCACTTCACCGAAGGTTGTGACGACCATATTTCCGTCACCGAATATCTGTGTTACTGCATTACCCACCGCATTGGCTTGCACACCCGGCAGGAAAACACCGCAACCAATAATGGCTGAGATAGCAAACAACACGCCAAGCCAACGCCAGCCCAGACAGCGTTCAAAGTAATATGCTGGTCCACCGCGATACTGCCCGTTTTCTTCTACCTTATATAGTTGGCCCAGCGTGGACTCTGCATAGGCTGTGCTGGCGCCGAGAAAGGCAACTACCCACATCCAGAAAATAGCACCTGGCCCACCAAATCCGATCGCTGCCGCAACACCGGCAATGTTGCCGACACCCACCCGACCAGACAGAGATACGGCTAGCGCCTGAAACGAAGAGATACCCTTGTCAGATTCCGTGTTATTTAACAGCAGCTTGCACATTTCCTTGAAATGACGCACCTGCGCAAAACGAGTTAGTATCGAATAAAATAAACCGGCACCAAGACACAAATAAATCAGCGCCGGGCTCCAGATAATGCCATTTAGCGCACTAATAAAGCCTTCCATTTCCCTTCCTTATAATTATTTTCAATGTAATTACCGTTATACGGCGGTTAATTTGCCATATCAAAACGAGAATAGCTACGCTGTTAGTTGCTATACCGCAGATCTGCGATGATAACTCCTGCTTGTGCTACTTCTGCGTCATGGCTGACATCCACCCAGGTTTCAGCGAGTGCCTGATTGTACCAGTCTTGCATAGCCGGCAAGGTTAATAAGTGCTGCAGGTAGTCCGCTGCCACCTTACTGAATGGCAGATCATAGCTTTGCTGGCGAAATGCGACCGGAGCAAAGAAGGCGTCAACGGCGCTGAAATGCTTACCGGCGAGAAAAGGTCCGCCGAAATCATTCAAGCCTTGAGCAAACAGCTCGCTTAAACGGTCGATATCACGCTTAAGCTGAGCGGAAATCTGATGCAGCTTTACCCGATGCCCGCAACTCATACCACAGTTGTTACGCAACGCAGCAAAACCCGAATGCATTTCTGCAGCCGCGCAGCGGGCAAATGCCCTGGCTTTTGCCTCTGTGGGCCACACTTTTGGATAGTGTTCGTACAAAAACTCAGCGATTGCCAACGAATCCCATACCACTATGTCGTCTTGCACCAGACATGGCACTTTACCGCTCGGTGAAAATGAGCGGAACCGCTCAAAATTATCATCGCTGCCAAACGGCACCAGCTGCTCAGTAAACGGAATACTCAACTGTCGCATTAATAGCCAAGGCCGCAGCGACCAGGATGAGTAATTTTTATTAGCGATGTAAAGCTGGCGCATCAGCGTCTCCTTATTGTAGTGTTTTGCCGCAGGCTGGCTAAAGTACCGTTAATACAGTGGCCCAAATTAATGCAGTGGCCAAATCCACGCTATGGCCGGCACAGAAACGACGACAACCAACGCAGATAGCGGCAGTCCCATGCGCCAATAATCACCAAATCTGTACCCGCCTGGCGCCATCACCAGTGCGTTAGATTGATGTCCTATTGGTGTTAAAAATGCGCAAGATGCGCCAATTGCAACTGCCATTAAAAACGGATCTGCGGATAACCCAAGTCCTTCAGCCAGATTAATTGCTATAGGCGCTGCAAGTATCGCTGTCGCCGCATTATTAATGACATTTGACAGCAACATGGTCGCGACAATAAGTAAGGCAATTACCGCCAGCGGTGATAAATTATCAGCACTCGCTAAAAGTACATCAGCAATCAGGCCTGAGCCACCACTGGTTTCCAGTGCGATACCCAGCGGAAGCATAGCAGCTAATAATACGATAACCGGCATATCAATACTGTCGTATATTTCAGTGGTTTTTATCAACCCACTGAATACCATCGCCATTGCAGCGCCAATTAACGCGGTGGCGGCAGGCAACACATCCATCACCATTAACAACAGCGCAGCGGCAAAAATGCTGCTTGCTAAGGTTACGTTGCGGCTTTTACCAATTCTTAATCCGCGGGAGGCCAGCGGCAGACAGCCCAATTGATTTAAACTACTGATGGCTTCATCAGCCCCCTGCACTAACAAAATGTCGCCGGCAACAAACTGCACTTTACTCAAACGCCGTTGCACCTGTTTACCCTGTCTGGCAACGGCCAGAATGTTTATGCCCAAACGTTCACGCAAGTCTAGCGTAGCTGCACTGCGACCAATCAAATTCGACGACGGCGTAATGATCAATTCCGTCATTTCAGTTTGCAGCCGTGCTTTATCGGGCTCTTCAGTGTCACTTGCCGCCAGCGCAAAGCCACTTTTTTCTAAAAGCAATTGCAAACTATCCGGATCCGCTTCCACCAATAAGGTGTCATCCTCACGCATAATAGAATACATCGACGGGGTATTGTGGCGGATATCACCACGGATCTGAGCAAGAACCACAATGTCAGCGTCGTCTTTTAGTACATTTAACAGCTCATGCAGAGTTTTGCCACTGAAAGCACTGCCGGCTTTAACTTTGACCTCGGTAAAATACCCACTGATTTGAAACAGACTTTGTTGTGAAGCAGCCTGTTGCCGGTTTGGCGTCAGACGCCAACCAAGCAGCACGATGAACAACACACCTACCAACGTGACGACAATTCCTACCGGCAGGAAATCAAACATTCCAAAAGCCGGCGCATCAGTCCTGGTGCGAAAAGTTGCAATTATGATGTTGGTTGGGGTACCGATGAGGGTCATAGTGCCACCTAACAGTGAGCCAAAAGCCAGGGGCATCAGTAATATTGATGGCGAACGGTTGTGCTGTCGTGACATCCAGATAGCGACGGGCATCATCAACGCCAGTGCTCCAACGTTGTTCATAAACGCTGACGCTAGCGCAACCATTGCCGTTAGCAAAGAAATTTGCAGCAATAAATTATCACCGGCACGTAACAGCAAACGGGCAATGCTATCGACCACACCGGCATTGATCAGACCCCGGCTAATAACTAACACGGCTGCGACAGTAATAACGGCAGGATGACCAAAACCACTGAATATCTGCTCCAGTGGCACTAAACCAGTCAGTGCAATAGTAAGCAACGCCAGCATGGCGACGATGTCGTAGCGCCAGCGATTCCAGACAAACAGCACAAGTGTTGCTAACAGCACAGCAAACACTATCAGTTGGTCGTTTGTCATCTGTACGCTCCTGTCAATCCGCACGTTTTCAGCAGCGCCGGCGAAACGCTATCTGTGGGCAATCCACCCTAACCTGTCGTCACTACTTTGTCGATGCTTAGCTATATGACGATAGTTCCACACTGTACTGCACAGCGTTTACTTACTGCATGGTTCGGTGTCTTCAGGTTGCCACCAGTACCGCTATTACATTTTGAGCTTAATTATTCGCGCAACAAGCTTTCAAGACAATGCTCGGTGATACCGTAAAACTGTTTAATATTGGCAATCTGCTGCAATATTTTTGTATTGTCACGCGCCTGTTTACGCTTTGTCGCCAGGATCATTTTATTTTTACTGGTGTGCTCCAGTGAAATAAACTCAAACACCTTGGTGTCGTAACCGTGCGCTTCCAGTAATAAAGCACGCAGGCTATCGGTAACCATTTCAGCTTCCTGCCCCAGATGTATACCATGCACCAACATAGGTGCCAGTACCGGAGGCAATTGCATTTGCGGCCTTATTTGTTTATGGCAGCATGGCGAGCACATAATGATATCGGCGCCCGTCGCTATGCCCATATGAATAGCATAGTCGGTAGCGATATCACAGGCGTGTAATGCAATCATCACATTAATGCCTCGTGCCTTAAAATGTTTAACATCGCCTTGCTCAAACTGAACACCGCTGAGCTTAAGTTTAACCGCCGTGTTGTTACATAAGTCGACCAGCTCCTGGCGTAGCTCTACACCGGTAACCCGGGCATCCAGCCCTAATGTATTCGTCAGATAATCGTGCATTGCAAAGGTAAGATAAGCCTTACCTGAACCAAAGTCCGCGACATGTAACTGTTGTTGTTGAGCCAGGCCGGTGTCGTGCACAGCTGCGGAGAAGATTTCAATAAACTTATTAATCTGTTTCCATTTTCGTGACATCGCAGGGATCAGCTGCTGGTTCTGGTCGGTCACGCCAAGCTCACGTAAAAATGGCCGATCTAATGTTAGATAACGCAGTTTTTCACGGTTATGCGCGGAACTGGTCTTGGACACCGGCTGCTGCAGCGGCTGCCGCCTAAACAGCACTTTACCTTTTTTACTGATAGCCAGTTGGGCTTCAAATTCAGCAGTAAACAAATTTGCGGCACTAAATTGGCCAGTCAATAATGTTTGTATCGTTGTTAACGCTTCAGCTGCACAGTAGTTTTGCGTCACATCATTGGTTTGATATTTATAGGTAAAACTTAACTGCCATTGTTGCTTCAATAGCACCGGTCGGATTTGGATCTGCTTTAATGGCTCAGGCCCCTGATACTTACTTAATACCAGTTTTTGCAGATCCTGCTCAGTGATAGCTGCGTTCAACAGCTGAAAAAACGGCTTTAGTTCAGCACTTAACCTGTTCTGATCCGACATGCAAAAATTCCACAGCAACAAAAATTGTCGCTAGTGTAGTCGGATCCTGACGCGAGGGAAATAACAGATGCCTAAATTCAGGCGCTGTGGCGAACAGCATTACAATTGGCTACGCCGCTAACACGGTTGCTTAACACCCGGATAATCTGTAATCGGGGCAATAATTTTCCTGCCAGCGTGTTAACTTCACCTAGCAACAGACAAGTTACACATTCTGTTTCGACAGACAGCACCAGCGCATATTGACTGTTTAAACCTCGCAACAGTACCAGCTCGAACGGCACAGCATTATATTTGTCGCCCTGCTGAAAATACCAGCTCTTATGTGCTTGCTGTTGTAAAAATGACGTGCATAAGGCGGTCAGACAAATTTCTAAACGCACAGCTGCAGGCATGTCTAATTGCTGCAAACTGTCATCTACTGCCCAAACTGTTTCAGCTTCTGCCATTGACAGTGGCTGATGGTTTGGCCGCTGTATCAGTTGCACGGCGGCATAGGGTGAACAAAATTGTGCTTGATCGCTGATATCCAGTAACAGTCGGTCTTTCGTAGGACAATAAGTCCAATACCAGCGCTCTGATGGCCTCAACATGCGATTCCCTGCCTGAAATAACTCGGTTATTTATTAAACACATACAGAAATACACTAAGCTGATCAAGATGTTAAAGACTGTTTAGTTCTAACAAGACAAGATCAGCTCCGGATCTTTATAAGCTGGTTACGATCTGCTTTATCAATTCCGGTCCGCGGTAAATAAATCCGGTATATACCTGTAGCAAATTGGCGCCTGCACTGAGCTTGTCTTTTGCCGACGCAGCGTCATCTATGCCGCCTACGCCAATGATAGGCAATTTAGTACCCACAGCGGCTCGCAGCTGCCGCAGTACTTCGGTACTTTTATCACGCACCGGTAAGCCACTCAAACCACCGGCTTCATCCGCATACCGTTGGCCCTGCACCAGGCTTCTATCAAGCGTAGTATTAGTGGCGATAACGCCGTCCATCTTACTCTTCAGCAAGGTTTCAGCTACTTGATTAACCGCAATAAGATCCATATCCGGCGCTATTTTGACGAATACCGGCACATATTTATCATGCAGTGCTTGCAAATCTAGCTGTTCGTTTTTGACACTCTGCAGCAGATCATACAGGGCATCACCAAATTGCAAATCGCGTAAACCTGGGGTATTGGGCGAGGATATATTCACTGTAATATAGCTGGCGTGAGCATAGACTTTACGCATGCAATAGATGTAGTCATCTTTGCCCTGCTCATTCGGTGTATCTTTATTTTTGCCAATATTAATACCCAGCACGCCTTTATAGCTGGCGCTCTTAACATTCTGCACCAGGTAATCTACACCTTTGTTGTTAAAACCCATCCGATTAATAATGGCCTGCGACTGCGGCAAACGGAATATTCGCGGTTTGTCATTACCCAATTGCGGTTTGGGCGTCACAGTGCCCACTTCTATAAAACCAAAGCCCATTTGGCCAAATGCATCTATGCACTCAGCATTTTTATCCAGCCCGGCGGCTAAACCCAATGGGTTATCAAAGCGGATCCCAGCCACAGTAACCGGTTTCATCGGTAGCTGTTGCCGCCACAATCCGGCCATCGGTGTATGCGCTAAGCGCTTTAAGCTACCCAGCGCAAAATTGTGTGACCATTCAGCATCGCAAGCGAACATTAATTTCTGAGCTATTGGATAAAACATAAATTGCCTTTTAAAAACAAAAAAATACCCCGGACCAGCCGGGGTATTGTAGCTATTTAGACTGTTATTTTACAGGGTCGCAGTGGTGACTTAATAACATTAATTCACGCAATGCTACCGAGAACTTGGCAAATTCATGGCTCTTAGTCGTTTTAAACTCGGCCAACATTAACCGCCAGCGCTCCAGCAACGCATCATGTTCGTTAATCCAGCTATTGATTGCGTCATCTGCGGCACATGCCTTACCACAGCTGCGTACCACAACGGCAGATAGCGAGCGTTGCTGCCAATCTAACTCTTCGCGGTATGATGCTCTAGCCAATGCCTGCCAGTGGTTCGCTACCGGCTGGTTTGTGATCTGCTCAAGGAACCAATGCAAATCAAGCTTATCACCCAGTTTAAAGTAAATTTCCGCAACCATTGGCAGAGGAACTTTCTCCGCATCCGTAACCTGAGCAATATCCATTACTGAGAACACTGTGCTTAGCTGCGCCAGATACTGCGCAATATCAGCCGGTACACCTTGCTCAGTCAGCACGTCTTGTTTTTGCTGCAACTGTTCAACTTCAGATTGCGCCAGATAGCTGCTTAGCTCTTTGCTCAGTTGCTGATAGGCTGGTTTGAAGAAATCTACTGTCTGTTGAATGTCCAGCGCTTTATTGCGATGACGCAGGAACCAGCGTGTAGCACGACGCATAGTGCGACGCAACTGATGTAACAGCTTGCTTTGCAGCGCCGCAGGTATCTCATTATCCAGTTGTTCTAACTTGCGCCAAACGGCTGATAAGTCGAATAAATCACGGGCAATCGCATAACACAGTGTCACTTCACCTACGCCGGCACCGGTTTCTTCCTGCATCCGCTGCGTGAAGTTTGGTCCCATTTCATTTACCAGCATATTCGCCAGTTTAGTCGCAATAATTTCAGCCTTCAGCGGGTGGTTTTCCATCTCTGCCGCATATTTGTCTTGCAGCATTTGCGGGAAGTTAGCAAACAACTGCCGCTTGAAATACGCATTTTCAAAGATTTCTGGCAGCACCAGACGCTCTTTTAACACCATTTTGCCATAAGCAGTCAAAATGGCGAGCTCAGGCCGCGTTAATCCCTGACTCCGGGCTGCACGTTCGGCTAACTCTTCATCTGTTGGTAAAAACTCCAGCTCACGGTTCAGCTTGCCTTCTTTTTCCAACGTATGAATAAAGCGGGTATATTCTTTTAACTGCTCAGCACCTAACAAGGATGAAATACTGATACTTTGCGTCTGGCGATAACAGTCTTTGATAACGATCGCGGTCACATCATCTGTCATGTCTAACAGCAATTTGTTACGTTGTTTCAGGGTTAAATCGCCTGCAGCAACCAGAGTGTTAAGCAAAATTTTGATGTTTACTTCATTGTCTGAGCAGGTTACGCCACCTACGTTATCAACAAAGTCAGTGTTTATTAAACCACCGTTCATCGCAAATTCTATCCGGCCGCGCTGGGTTGCGCCCAGGTTACCGCCTTCACCAAATACTTTCGCTTTTAGCTCTTTGCCGTTAACCCGCAATGGCTCTGAGCCACGGTCGCCTACTTCGGCATGGCTTTCATTACTGGCTTTAACGTAAGTACCGATACCGCCGTTCCAAATCAAGTCAACCTGCATCATCAACGCCTCACGAATAAGTTCGTTTGGCGTCATACTGGCTTTCGTAGTACCTAACATCTCTTTCATTTGCGCAGACAGTTTAATAGCCTTAGCACTGCGCAGGAAAACACCACCCCCCTCAGAGATCAGCGACTTATCATAGTCGTCCCAGGTTGAGGTTGGCAGATTAAACATCCGGTTGCGCTCTTCCCAGCTCTTTGCAGCATCAGGATTGGGGTCAACAAAGATGTGCATATGGTTAAAGGCAACCTGTAGCCTGATATGCTTAGATAACAACATACCGTTACCAAATACATCGCCGGCCATATCACCAATACCAACACAGGTGAAATCCGTGGTCTGGCAATTAATGCCTACTTCGCGGAAGTGACGTTTTACTGACTCCCAGCCCCCGCGGGCAGTAATACCCATTTTCTTATGGTCATAACCGTTAGAACCACCTGAGGCAAATGCATCACCTAACCAGAAGTTATATTCTTCAGAAATACCATTTGAAATATCAGAGAATGTTGCGGTTCCTTTGTCCGCCGCAACGACCAGATACGGGTCATCCTCATCGTGACGCACTACATCTGTAGGCGGCGTGATTACGCCCTGTACAATGTTGTCGGTAATATCTAGCAAACCACGGATAAATGTACGGTAGCAGTCTTTACCTTCATTGATGAACGCTTCTCTGCCACCGGTTTCCGGCAGCTTTTTACAGACAAAACCGCCTTTAGAGCCCGTCGGTACAATAACGGTATTCTTTACTGTTTGCGCTTTTACCAGGCCCAACACTTCTGTGCGGAAATCTTCGCGACGGTCAGACCAGCGTAACCCGCCACGCGCAACCTTACCAAAGCGTAGATGCACACCTTCTACCCGTGGTGAGTAGACGAAAATTTCAAACATAGGTGTCGGTAGCGGCATATCCGGGATCAAATTAGATTTAATCTTAAAGGAGATATACGGCTTATCATTACCCTGTGCATCTTTTTGGAAATAGTTAGTACGCAATGTCGCGTTAATCATATCGACAAAACGCCGTACGATGCGATCATCATCCAGGTTTGCAACGTGCTCCAGTGACGAATTAATCTGCTCTTCGAGCTTTTCAATTGCCTTGGCATTCGCTTTGGATTTTGGATTAAACTTACTGTTAAACAGCTGTACTAACAGGTTCGCTAATTCCGCATAGCGGGCGAAAGTACTTTCAACATAAGACTGACTGAAAGTGCCGCCAATCTGGCGCTTATATTTAGCAAAAGCCCTTAATAACGAGGCTTCGCGACCACTAAGACCGGCGCCAAGGATCAGTCGGTTAAAGCCATCATCCTCCAGCTGTCCGTTCCACACCTTGGCAAAAGAGTCCTGGAATGATTGCTGTGCTGCTTCAAAATCTGCCGGCACGGCAAAATTAAGCTCCATGGCAAAATTAAGTACCCAACTGACTGAACCATCGGCACATTTCACCGCGTACGGCGTTTCACCAATCACACGCAAGCCGAAGTTTTCCAGCATTGGCAATACGTCTGACAAATGGATCGGATGGTCTTTATGGAACAGGTTTAACCGCACAGCCTTGCTGTCGGCCTTCTCTTCCTGTGGCCGATAGAATAACATCTCCAGCCGGTGATCATCGTTCAACGACTCTAACTTGCCGATATCAACCAAGGCATCATTCGGTAGCATTTCTTCTTTATAGCTACGTGGGAATGCATTAACGTACTTACTGATCAGTTCCCGACCGCGGGCTTCACCGTAAACGCCTATTAATGCACTTTCTAATTTATCTTCCCAGGTACGGGCCGCTTCGACCAGATTACGTTCAATATCTTTCACTTTATACTCAACATGGCTATCGCTGATCCGCACCAGATAATGGGTACGTGCCAGCACAGATTCAGAAAAATAAGTAGTAAATTCTACCGGTTCGTTGCTCCCCAGTGCTCGCTGCAATAAGGCCTGCGTTTCTTTGCGTAGCTGAGTGTTATAGCGCTCCCGCGGCACATACACCATTGCCGAAACAAAGCGGCCGAAGCTGTCTTTTCGCATAAACAGCCGCGTCATATCCCGTTCCTGCATCTGCAGTACACCCATAGCGACATGCAGCAACTCATCAGCAGTAGCTTGGATTAATTCATCCCGCGGATAGGTTTCCAGAATATTCAGCAAGGCTTTATAGGCGTGAGTACCGGTGGCAAACTCAGATTTTTGCATCACTGTTGCCAGTTTATTTTTCAGCAACGGAATGTCACCAGCACTGTTGTTGTACAACGAAGATGAATACAAGCCAATAAAGCGATCTTCGCCAACTACTTTGCCATTTTTATCAAACTTCTTTACACCGATGTAATCAATATAAGCCGGACGATGTACACGTGACTTATTGTTCGTTTTGGTCAGGATCAGCAGCGCATTATTAACGGCTTGCTTGCGACCGCTTTCTGGCAGTTCAGACAACATCAACTCACGTGACGCTGAACGGTGCATAAGACCAAGCGAAGTTTTGTCGATGCCGGTTATTTTATAATCACCTTCCACCGCACTGATGGAATATTCACGATAACCCAGCAAGGTAAAATTATCTTTCGCTAACCAGTTTAAGAAGTCGACCGCCTGTTGTACTTCTTCTTTACTGGCATTGCCGCTGTGCTTAGGCAAGGCCTGGATGACCTGTTGTAATTTCTCCCGCGCCGGCTGCCAATCCTGAACCGCCAATGATACGTCTTCCATCACCGAGTGTAATTCATCGGTAAGTGCCGTTATCGCTGCTTTATCTGTCAGACGATCGATTTCAATATGGAACACGGTCTGCTGAGTACTGGCGTTTGCTTTACTGCCCAGCTTAAAGAAATCAACAATCTGCTTTTTACCGTCACGCTCGGTCTGCAATGGATAGTGCAGTAATAAATGTGCGGTAATACTTTGACGGCTCAATGCCATGCGTACTGAGTCCACCAGGAATGGCATATCCTGTACAACTATTTCGACAATAGTGTGTTTAGACTCCCAGCCATGTTTAGCAATTTCCGGGTTAAATACGCGGATTTTCGCCTTAGGTTCAGCATGGCTGTTAAATGTTTGCCATAAACTAAGGGCAGCACCATACAGATCGCTATCGTTACGGCCAACCAAATCTTCATTAGACATATTGCCGTACAGGGTATAAGCGAATTTCTCGATCAAGCTAACCTGATCTTTCACTTTTTGTTTGATGAGTTTATTTACATTTTGTAGTAATACAGAGGGTTGACCGTCTATCAGTGCCATTATTGTATCCTTTTTGCAGTCACTGCTTTTAACAGCAGGCGCTACCGAACAAACCAGAGCGTGTCAGGTGCGCAGTGTAGTGCCTATTGTAGCGCTTTTCGAGCACTATTTTTGGCTTTTATGCTGGTTAAACCAGTGATTTTTAAGGCGTCTGATAACTTATTCACTGACTCTAAATAGAAAATGGCCTTTCGGCCATTTTCGTGTTTATTCATGCAAAAGAGTAAATCAGTTTTTACGCCACAAAAATGCCGCCAGTGCTGGTAAAACGACTATTGCACCGAGCATATTGACGATAAACATAAAGGTCAACAATATGCCCATATCAACCTGAAACTTCAGAGCTGAAAATACCCAGGTGCTAACACCAATGGCCAGTGTAATGCCGGTAAATAACACCGCACTACCCCGTTCTTTTAAGGCTTCGAAATACGCCTGCCGTAAAGGCGCACCTTCACGCAACATTTGTGTCATGTTAGATAAAATATAGATGCCGTAGTCAACGCCTATACCTACGCCCAGTGCTATTACCGGCAAAGTAGACACCGTCAAACCAATTTGCAGCCACGTCATCAACGCAGTTGCCAATACTGACACCACATACAACGGCAGAATAACCGATACAGTGGCGCGTAAAGAGCGGAAACTGAGCAAACACAGAATAATTACCGCACCATACACGTACCACATCATCGGTTGCTGTGCATCTGCGACTGCCTCATTGGTTGCCGCCATTACCCCAGCAGGACCAGATGCCAGCATAAACTGGGTTTGTTCATCACCGAGTTCTTTGCCATATTTTTTCGCCGCCGCAACTACCCGTTCCATCGTCTCGGCTTTATGATCTTGTAAAAACAAGATAACTGGCATGACTGAACAATCAGTGTTGAGTAAACCTGTACTGGTTTCAACCCGTGAAGAAGCCTGCACCAGGCTTTGTGTATTACGCGGTAACACTCGCCATTTAACATTGCCCTCATTGAACGCCGCATTAATTGATTTTGATACAGACGCCAACGACACCGCAGACTGAACCCCTTCAACGTTCTCCATTAACCACTGAAAGCGATCCACTTTGGCCATAATACTGTGTTCAGTACACGCACTAGGTTTGGTTTCTACCATGACATTGAGGTAATCAACTGAAATAGCATACCGATCTGTGATTAAGAACGTATCCTGGTTATAACGCGAATCTTCATGCAGAGCAGGCGCACCTGCATGTAAATCACCTATTTTTAGTTGCTGAGACTGTAAATAGCCAAAGATAAACAGACCTGCAGTAATGATCAGGATCACCGCGGCATATTTGCGCGTAGCAAAAGCCGATAAGGCAAACCAGATTTTGTCACTGGCTGGTGAAGGCGCTGCTGCGCGTGCTTTGTATTTCTGACTAAAACGCACAAACGACATCAATACAGGCAATAGTATCAGATTCGTCAGAATGATAACGGCCACACCTAAGCTGGCTGTAATTGCCAGTTCGCGGATCACACCGATTTCTATAATTAACAATGTTAAAAAGCCAACGGTATCAGATAACAATGCGACACCGCCAGGCACGAGTAATTTGCGAAAGCTGGCCTGAGCCGCTGTTTTGGCATCCATACCCGCAGCTACTCGCTTACCGGTTGAGTTAATCATTTGCACGCCATGGCTAACCCCAATAGCAAACACTAGGAACGGCACCAGTATCGACATCGGATCGATGCCGAAACCTAGCGCAGACAGTAGCCCCATCTGCCAGATCACTGCAATTAGCGAGCATGCTATCGGCAATACCGTTAACATCAACGAGCGGCAAAAGAAAAATACCATTACCGACGTGACGGCAATCGCAATGGCAAAAAATACCAACACGCCTTTCGCGCCCTCGGCGACATCGCCTACCATCTTGGCAAAGCCAATAATATGTACACTGATATCGTCAGATTGGTATTTACCGCGGATGTTCTGCTCTAAAGTACTGGCAAAACCTATAGTATCGAGCTTTTCTCCGGTATCAGGGTCAACATCGAGCAACTGCGCCGATATCATCGCACAGCTATAGTCATCCGCTACCATACGGCCAACTATGCCCGCCTTTTCCGTGTTCTCTTTCACTTTCGCCAAACCGTCCGCACTGGCAACAAAGTCGGCCGGGATCACCGGGCCACCGGCAAAACCATCTTCCACAACTTCAACAAAGCGTGTACTGGGGCTAAAAAGTGATTTTACCAACACCCTGTCAACACCTGACGTGTATAACAATTCATCATGTGCTTTGCGCAATGTGTCAAAAAAGCCAGCATTAAAAATATCGCCACTTTCGTCGCACAGTGATATCAGAATATTATTGGCGCCGCCAAAATCCTGAGCATGTCGCAGGTAGGTTTGCATGTACTCATGCTTAAGCGGAATATTCTTCGTAAAGGCCGCATCCAACTTAATCGTTGTAGCTTTAAACAGCAAAAACAACGTTGCCAGCACAAAGGATACAATTACCAACGCACGATGACGGAACAATGCGTATTCAAACTTATTAACCAGTCGATTTACACTCATTTTATTTTAATTCACTCAGGTTGATCGTTTTAATACCTACTTCAGTCACCAATACCAGTTGGTCACGCCAGATCACACCGTTAACAATTGCTTTGCCATCAGCTGAAGATACGTCGATATATGAACTGCCATTATCCTTGCTAACCAATAACGTACCCGCATTCCCAACCAGATACAATCGGCCACTGTTATCTGAAAATGCGCTGTTTAGCGTCGCGGTTTCATTTATTGCCAACTGATGCCAACTTTGCCCCTGATCATTGCTTGAAAATGCATGGCCACGCAATCCAACCGCCAGCAGGGTCATCTGCGCAGTACGGGTTATAT
>JBFKFH010000021.1:0-22108 GCA_041618685.1 Rheinheimera sp. | reverse complement strand
GTTCCATTTTGCTAACTGATCAACGGTCACTTTGTGCTCGCGGCTGATATCCCACAGGGTATCCCCTTGCTGTACAGTATAGTTCAGCTTGTTACCTGTAACTTGCTGTTGTGCGTCAGCAATACGATTCGGTAAGCTCGGATCATTATTTGCTTCTTCGTTGGTCGCGACCGGGATTAGCAGATGTTGCCCAAGACGTATGGTATTACCTTTTAACTTGTTAATACGTTGAATCGAGCCAATATCAGTGCTGTGTTGCTGGGCAATTTTCCCCAGCGTGTCGCCAGTGGCGACTGTGTAACGTTGCCACCGTAACCAGTTCTGGCTTGGCGTTTTTGCCAGCTGTTGTTGGAAATTCGTTATTTTCTGCGTTGGCAACACCAGTCTGTGCGGCCCATCCGGATCGGTAGCCCATTGGTTAAACCCGGGGTTTAATGCCTGTAATTCAGAGACTTTTAGCCCAGCCATGTCGGCAGCTATGGCCAGGTCAATCTGACTGCCAATATCGACAATATCAATCTTTGCTTCGTTTGCGATAAATTTCCAGACGATATCAAACTCGTCTGGTCGTTTAAGAATATCAACCAGAGCCAGCAGTTTAGGGACATAGCTGGTTGTTTCTGCCGGCAAATCCAGCGACCAGAAATCAGTGGGTAAACGCTTTTGTTTATTACGTTTAATGGCTTTCATAATCCGGCCTTCGCCGGAATTATATGCCGCGATGGCGTTTAACCAGTCGCCTTCCAGTGTATCGTGTAAATATTGCAGATAATCCAGTGCTGCACGCGTTGACGCAATCACATCACGTCGACCGTCGTACCAGAAATTCTGTTTCAAACCAAAACGTTTCCCGGTAGCTGGCATAAATTGCCACATGCCCGAGGCTGCTGCATGGGAATAGGCAAAAGGGTCAAACGCACTTTCAACAATGGGTAGCAATGCCAGCTCAAGCGGCATGTTGCGCTGTTCTAATTCTTGTACGATGTAATACAGAAATGGCTGTGCCCGGCTGGCGACACGGTCCAGATAAGCTTGATTACTGCTATAGAAGTTACGTTGTTCTACGATAGGGCGGGTTTGTGGCACATTGAACGTGAGTTGAAACTGAATGCGTTCCCATAAATCTTCCAGCTCAGCGGCATCAGGTGGGGCTGGCTCAGCATTAGCTTCTATTCCTTGCTGCCACAGACGGTGGGCAATGTATTCAGCGCTGGCTGCTTTTCGTTTTTGAACCTCTGCTGTTTTTACTTTGGGCGCAGTCTCAGCCTGGGTGTCTGGTTCGGTAGACGGTTGAGTGGCTACGCATCCAGCAAGTAAAACGGCTGCGAATACAGCAGAAATTCTTATAAACATTACTTCATTCCACGATTAAAAATACGAATGTTACCTTTTCGGCACTCGATTGCAAGTTAGGCTTTAAATTGATCTTTTGCTGCTCTTAACGCGGTGAACAAGCCAATTGGCGACTGTTGATGCCAGTTTTTTTGCAAGTCAGTGTTGTGACAACGTAAAAACGGGTTAATCTTTTTTTCTACCAACAAAGTTGATGGCAACGTCGGGCAATTTTTCTGACGCAACTGCGCACAGTGTTTGGCAAACTCAATTAACGCTGAATTATCCGGCTCAGCATGCTTTGCAAATTTGATATTGGCCAGCGTGTATTCATGCGTGCAGTAGATCTGTGTGTCATCAGGCAGTGCCAGCAATTTTTGCAAAGAATGCCACATTTGTGTTGGAGTGCCTTCAAACAACCGGCCACAACCAGCGCTGAATAAGGTATCACCGCAAAACAAAACGGGAGCTGAATAAAAAGCAATATGCCCAAGGGTATGGCCGGGTAAACTGATAATTTCAAAAGTAAGCTTAAACTCTGGCAGGTGCAGCGTATCACCTTCACTCAATGTTTGGGTCAGGCCGGGGATACGGTGCTGCTCTGCTGCCGGGCCAATGATATTAACTGCCGGAAAGCTATCGCGTAATTTGCTGATACCGCCAGTATGATCCGCGTGATGATGTGTTATCAGAATAGTATGTAATTGCAACTGACGTTGGGCGAGAAATTGTAGGACGCAATCAGCATCGCCGGGGTCTACTACCAGACAATATGGATTCTGCGGCTGACATAGGGCCCAAATATAGTTATCCTCAAACGCAGGTATAGGTGTAATCTCAGACATTATGATAACCCTGTTGATGGAGCTGAATAGCAATTTAGCATGAAACCAGCATTAAGCGAAAAAGACCAAAGGTTCCCGTCGGACTGGAATCAGTTTAATCAGGGAGAGGCCCTCAGCAAAGCTATAGCTGTCGCTCTGACTCCGTGGTGGCAGCGTATTTTTGGTTACTATCTGCTTAAAATCGGTGATCTGAGTTGTCAGCTGGACACCAGTGGTTGCAAGGTGCAGCATCACATTAATATTGGCCGCTATGGTCGGGGAGTAATGCTACAGGCGGATGCCGATGCTTTACCGCTTACTGAAAACAGCGTAGATGCAGTGGTTATTAGTCATAATCTGGAGTTTACACCAGACCCGCACCATGTTGTACGCGAAGCCCATAGGGTATTACGTTCAGATGGTTATTTAATGCTCACCGGCATCAACCCTTACAGTATGGTGGGGCTATTACGCTGTTTGCCGTCGTTGCAAAATAAATACCCGTGGCACGGTCGCTTTTTCAGTGCATCACGCGTGAAAGACTGGTTACATCTGGTTGGATTTGAGGTGTTAGCCGAACAGCGTTTTTTTTGTTCCGCGATGCTGGCGAAAGACCACAGTGACGGCCGGTTTCAGCATTGGACGGAGCGCAACCTTAATTACTTCGGCTCCAGCTATTTGATTGTCGCGCGCAAGCGGGAATTACCGCTTACCCCCATCAGGCCAAAGTGGCAGTTAAATCCTGCTTTTTCACAACAGGTCAAAGGCGTTAGCGCCCGGCAGCGTTCGGACACAGTTTAACGCTGTTGCAGATAATCATTGGCCAGCGCAATAGCACTGTCGGCAGGCAGCGTCATAAAGTACAGCCTGTCGTTTGGATACTCCGGTGGTGGGCTGATGTTAAAACCGAGGTTCTGATAGCACTGCACGGCGATATTGTTATGGCGGTGTACGTAAAGCGAAATCGTGCGGTGTTGCTGCTGCAGTGCTTGAATAATCAATTCAAAAATTAGCACTTTTGCTAAACCCTGACCGCGCAGTTGCGGTTGAATAACTAATCTGGCCAGATGATGGCAACCAAAGCGGTCACATATCTGGCCAAACCCTTGCAGTTGCTCATCAGCGGCACACAGCAGACTGAAGCTTTGCGCGCCGGGTCGGCACAGTAGCTCCAGAAAACGCAGTTCAGAGCAGGGGTAGTCAAAGTTATCGCCGCCCCAGCTTTGTTGTTGTTCTGCACAGTGAAACCAGCTTTGTAGTTGCAGCATTTCGGCTACACTGGCCAGTACCAATTGAGTATGCATGCTGCAGTATCCTGTTAGGTTGGGCTTACCACATTAAATCATCGGGAATTTTAAAGTCTGCATACGGGTCATCTTCGTCCAGTTGCTGCTGTTTAACATTAAGCACAACAATGCTGTCGCTTTGACGTTGCTGAATTTTCTCTGCCACCGCGGTAGGCACCAGAGCATACTGTTCGTCCAGTTTGGCGATCGCCAGTAGCCCCCGACTTAACTCATCATGTTGTTTGTTGCTGACATACAGTCGCTTGACGAGCTTACCATCAGTAAAATTGTAGGCCACTTCGCCCTGTGCTTTGATGGTATTGTTACTAATCAGTTTTTTCACCTGTGCTGCTATGGCCTTTTGCTGCAGCACCGCTTGTTTTTGTTGGTTTAACTGGCGGTCGCGCTCAATTTGCTGCTGGCGTTTTTGCTCAGCCAGCACGCTGGCTTCATTGACAACGGTCTGTTTTTTGCCTGCTTGCACCTTTTGCTGGTGCTTTTCTTTTTTTACCGCTTTAAGCTTTTTGGCATCGGCCAGGCCAGCTTTTAATAATTGCTCTTTAAAGGCATTACTCATGATGAACTCTACTTACTCAGTGCCGTCAGGCAGGTTTTAACTTGCGTTTATATTAACGCATAGCACCAGTGTTAAGAAATCAAACTAACTCAATTTGTCAGCTTCGGTTATCATATAGCGGTAATTTAAGGTTTAAGAGGTTCACTTTGCCATTTAATGATCTATCGCTTGATCCGCGTCTATTGCGCTCGGTACAGCATCTGGGGTTTGTTAAGCCGACCGAAATTCAGCAGGAAGCTATACCAGCAGTGATGGTTGGACGTGATTTAATTGTGTCGTCACAAACCGGTTCAGGTAAGACGCTGGCCTACTTGTTGCCAATGATGCAGCGGCTGCTGAAAAGCCGAGCGCTGTCTAAACGGGACGCCCGGGCGCTTATTTTGGCGCCAACACGCGAACTGGCAAAGCAGGTGTATGCTCAGCTTCGATTGTTTGTATCCAACACGCCGTTGACCTCTGCCCTGATTGTTGGCGGAGAGAACTTCAATGATCAGGAAAAACTGCTCAAGCGCCAGCCAAATATTATTGTCGCCACGCCCGGCCGATTCGTTGATCACCTTGAACATAAATCTGTGTTTATAAATGGCCTAGAAATGCTTATTCTGGATGAGGCTGACCGGATGCTGGATCTCGGTTTTATGCCACAGTTGACCGTTATTAATAAAGCCGCCGATCATCGGTTGCGCCAAACGTTATTGTTCTCTGCCACGTTAGATCACGCCGAAGTGGATGAACTTGCATTGGCGCTGCTGAAAAACCCTTACCGGGTTGCAGTAGGTGCGTCGCATCAGCAACATCAGGATATTAGCCAGCAATTTTATCTGGCCGATAACTTAACGCACAAGGAGACGCTGTTGCAGCATTTCCTGCAGCAGGTATCTATTAAACAGTTGATTATCTTTACCGCCACCCGCGAAGATGCTGAGCGTTTGGCGCTGTTATGTGAGCAACGGGGCAAGAGTGCGGTTGGCCTTAGTGGTAAGTTGTCACAAAGTAGCCGTAACAGTGTGATGCAAGCTTTTGCTACCGGTAAGCATCAGGTATTAGTCACCACTGATTTAGCATCACGTGGTCTGGATTTGCTGCAGGTATCACACGTAATTAATTTTGACTTACCAAAGCACGCCGAAGAGTACGTTCATCGTATCGGACGCACGGGGCGCGCCGGTGCCAAAGGTGAAGCTATCTCGTTAGTTGGGCCGAAGGACATCCCGGCATTGACACGTATAGAGGCGTTTTTACGCCAGCCAACGAACTTCAGCACAGTTGAAGGTCTGGAAGCTAAATTTACCGGCCAGTTGCCGATAGCTAAAACCGAAACAAAATCAACGCCGGTGAATAAAGCTGCACACGCCAAGCCAAAGAACAAACCGGCAAATAAGGTTGCCAAAACCAAGCCGCAGTTTTTCCAGGGCGGCGATGATGGTTTGGCACCGCTGCGACGAAAACAAAAATACTTCTATTGCTGGTTATTTTTTCAGCATTAATGCTGCTACACTGAATTTGTTGTTGTTCAACTAGCTGACAACAACAGGGTTATCAGTAAGGTGGCACACTTTATTGATACGGCCTGCGCAAAATATTTTGAGCGTAGCCGGCAAGGTTATTGACCCCTTATTTGGCTTAACTGATAATGAGGGCGAAAATATCTACTTGCCAGCAAAGACGGCCGGTAATATTCAAGTCGCCAGCGAGCTGGCAAATTTAGTTAAAGTAAGAGAGTGTTATGTCACAGTTAATTTCCGGTTCAGTTAAGTGGTTCAACGAAGAGAAAGGTTACGGTTTCCTGGAGCGTGAAGGTGGTAAGGACGTATTCGTTCACTTCCGCGCTATTAACGGTACCGGCCGCAAAACTTTAGTTGAAGGTCAGAAAGTTACTTTTGAAGTAACTGAAGGCCAAAAAGGCCCACAAGCTGAGAACGTAACTGTTATCGGATAATTCCGGCCAGGCTTGCATAAAACCGGCAATAGCCGGTTTTCTGTTATCTGGAGCAAGCAAAATGATTAAAACGGTAACGGTAGTTGCTGTAACGCGTCGGTTTTAAAGCCTATCTGTAAGCCAATTAACCTTACACCATGTTGTTGTCTGCGCTGCCAGGCTTCATCCAGCAACGGCAATAGTTTATCTAGCTGTAAAGGCTGGCCCTGTTTTTCAACCGTTGTTTGGCGAAAATCACTAAACTTCAGTTTCACACCGACTTTCTGTATTGGGGCCAATCTACCTGCGGCTGTACTGCTGTAATGTTCGAGCCGGCGCTGTAGCTGTGGCAATAACTGCGATAACATTTCAACACATTCGGTGTACTGCATTAAATCGTGCTCGAGCGTACGTTCTACCCCCAGCGATTTGCGCTGTTCCCGGCTGCAAACCGGCCTGTCATCTATTCCCTGGCTTCGTTTTATCAGGTTATCAGCCATACTGCCAAAATGCTTGATTAGTAGCGGAAGTGGCGCATTGATAATGTCTGCACAATAATTTAAACCCAACTGTTGCAAGCGTTCAGCTGTTTTCGTGCCGACACCGGGCAAGCGTTTTAACGGCAGCGTTTTGACAAAGGTGCTGACATGGTCGGGAGGAATAACAAAGATGCCATCGGGCTTATTTTCATCGCTGGCAATTTTTGCTAAAAACTTATTGGGTGCCACGCCAGCAGAAGCGGTCAGGCCCGTCTCAGACAAAATAGTGCGGCGGATATCGTCTGCAATACGGGTTGCACTGCCGTGAAATAGGCCACAATCTGTCACATCTAAATAGGCTTCGTCCAGTGATAAAGGTTCTATTGCATCGGTATAACGGGCAAAAATACTCCGAATTTGCTGGCTAGCCGCTTTATATTTATCCATGTTGCCACTGAGTAAGGTAAGGTGAGGGCATAGTTTTAGTGCCTGACCTGTCGGCATCGCCGAACGCACGCCATAGACCCGGGCTGGATAGTTACAAGTCGATATCACACCACGGCTTTGCCTTGCGCCACCAATAGCCAGCGGAATGTGTCTCAATGCAGGGTTATCACGCATTTCTACCGCTGCGAAAAAACAATCCATATCAATATGTATGATCTTACGCACTGATCGGCCTTACCAAGGGGTTGATGCTGTTTATACATACAGTATGTTAGGTGCTATCGTGCTCGTTGTAAAGCCAGTACCACGCTGCGGCCAGTGAAAATTATGCTTACCAAAATACACTCAGACATTTAGATGGCTGAATTCCTGATGCATAAAAGCTTATTTAGCGGTAGAATAGCGACCAATTTTTACCAGCCAGTTTTGATTTACCGGATTTTTAATTAAAACTACGCGTGAACACCGCGCCAGGAGAGAGCATGTTAAAGCGTGATATGAATATCGCCGATTTTGATCCCCAATTGTGGCAAGCCATAACAGATGAAACTAAACGCCAGGAAGCACATATCGAGCTTATCGCGTCTGAAAACTATGCCAGCCCACGCGTATTGCAGGCACAAGGCTCTCAGCTGACCAACAAGTATGCAGAAGGTTACCCGCACAAACGGTACTACGGCGGTTGTGAATACGTTGATATTGCTGAAGATCTGGCTATTGCCCGTGCTAAAGAGTTGTTCGGCGCTGATTACGCGAACGTGCAGCCGCACGCCGGCTCTCAGGCAAATGCAGCAGTGTTCCTGGCACTGCTAAGTGCCGGTGATACCATTTTAGGTATGAGCCTGGCGCATGGTGGCCATTTAACCCACGGTGCTCACGTCAGTCTGTCTGGCAAACTGTACAAAGCTGTGCAGTATGGCTTGCACCCTGATACCGGCGTGATCGACTATGATCAGGCTGAAGCACTGGCGCTGGAGCATAAGCCTAAACTGATTATTGCCGGTTTTTCGGCTTATTCTGGTATTGTTGACTGGCAGCGTTTCCGTGATATCGCCGATAAAGTTGGTGCTTATCTGATGGTCGATATGGCGCACGTCGCAGGTTTGGTGGCGGCTGGTTTATATCCGAACCCGGTACCTATAGCTGATGTAGTTACCACGACAACACATAAAACTTTAGCTGGCCCACGTGGTGGACTGATCCTGGCCCGGAAGAACGAAGAGATTGAGAAAAAGCTTAACTCTGCTGTGTTCCCTGGAAGCCAGGGTGGCCCGCTGATGCATGTCATTGCAGCTAAGGCAGTGGCGTTTCAGGAAGCACTGCAACCTGAGTTCAAACTGTACCAGCAGCAAGTGTTGAAAAACGCCGTAGCGATGTGTGATGCAATGATGGCGCGCGGCTATAAAATTGTCTCAGGTGGCACACAGAATCACCTGTTCCTGATGGATTTAATCGACAAAGACATTACCGGTAAAGAAGCTGATGCCTGGTTGGGGCAGGCGCATATTACGGTGAACAAGAACTCCGTGCCCAATGATCCGCGCTCGCCGTTTGTTACGTCTGGTCTGCGCATCGGTACGCCAGCGATTACCCGCCGGGGCTTCAATGAAGCAGAAGCACGCACCGTGGCAAATCTGATTTGTGACGTACTGGACAGCCGCGGTGATGCCGCCGTAATTGACAATGTACGCGCTCAGGTAACGGCGTTGTGCAGCCGTTTCCCGGTTTATGCGTAACGGTTGATTAAGTGCTATGATGGCCGCTATTGCGGCCATTTCTTTATCTGGCTTTTTAACGGCTTAGCTGAGACTTGTTTATGTACTGTCCGTTTTGTAATGCAGATGATACCAAGGTAATAGATTCACGTTTGGTGGCGGACGGCCATCAGGTGCGGCGTCGGCGTGAATGCCTGGCCTGTCATGAGCGCTTTACTACCTTTGAAGCCGCTGAGCTGGTCATGCCGCGAATTATTAAACGTGATGGCTCACGCGAGCCTTTTAATGAAGATAAGTTACGCAGCGGGTTGCTGCGGGCACTGGAAAAGCGGCCGGTTTCAACTGAACAGATTGAACAACTGATTAATAAAATTAAGTCACAGCTACGCGCTACCGGCGAACGCGAAGTCGCTAGTTTGCTGTTGGGTAAACTGATCATGGACGAGCTGGTCAAGGTAGACAAAGTTGCGTATGTGCGTTTTGCCTCGGTGTACCGCTCATTTAAAGATATCCGTGAATTTGGTGAAGAGATTGCGCGGCTCGGAGAGAAAACCTAATGTTAAGCGCAGCTGACAATATATTTATGGCAGAGGCCATTCAGCTGGCACGACAGGGGGTATATACCACCAGCCCAAATCCGAATGTCGGCGCCCTGATCGTAAAAGATGGCGCCGTGATTGGCCGCGGTTACCATAAGCAAGCGGGTGGGCCGCATGCTGAAGTTTTTGCGTTGCGTGAAGCTGGCACAGCGGCAATGGGTGCAACCTGTTATGTAACATTAGAGCCCTGTAGCCATCATGGCCGCACACCACCCTGCGCAGAGGCGCTACTGACGGCGGGCGTGGCGCGCGTCGTTATTGCAATGCAGGACCCAAATCCGCAGGTTGCCGGACGCGGTGTAGCGATATTGCGTGCGGCGGGGATTCAGGTAGATATTGGCTTGTTAGAAGCCGAGGCTAGGGCATTAAACCCTGGTTTTTTAAGCCGGATGGAACGGCGTCGTCCTTATGTGCAGCTCAAGTTAGCTGCCAGTCTGGATGGGCGAACAGCGCTGGCTAACGGCGAAAGCAAATGGCTAACTGGTGACGCGGCTCGCGCTGATGTGCAGCACTACCGGGCGCAAAGTTGTGCGGTACTGTCGACCGCTACAACGGTAGTCGCCGATAATGCCCGGCTGAATTTACGGCCACAGCAGTTATTACACCGAGTTGCGACGCTGGAGAATGGTGAACTTCGTCAGCCAAAACGGGTAATTCTTGATCGTAACGGTATTCTCAGTCAGCAAATGGCAATATTTAGTGACGGCGGTGAAGTATTGCTATGTGTCGACAAGGTTGAAAATGACAGACAATTACCCAATATCGCCAGACAAATTCACTGCCCGCTAAACAGCAAAGCCCAGTTTGATTTACCCGTACTGCTGGAACACCTGGCTGTACGCGAACAAATCAATACATTGTGGGTGGAGGCGGGGGCGACACTGGCAGGTACTTTATTGCAATTAGAGCTGGTGGATGAACTGATTGTTTATCTGGCGCCCACGTTACTGGGTAGCAGTGCTCAGCCGCTGGCAGTATTGCCTGAGTTTACCGCACTGACAGAGGTTCCGCAGCTGAGCTGGGTTGATGTGCGAATGGTAGGGCAGGACCTGCGTTTGACGGCCAGGCTAAAACCGGCCAATTGACAGGCGGCGCATGACACAGCGACGTTAACAAAACAGTGGCGGGACGAGAGAGCTTATGTTTACAGGTATTATTGAAGCCACAGGCAAACTCAGTAAAGTGCAGCAGCACGGTGCTGATATCAGTATTACGATACACAGCACCAGCCTGGACTTTAGTGATGTAAAGCTAGGTGACAGTATCGCCAGTAATGGCGTATGTTTAACGGTTACTAAACTGGGTACGGATAGTTTTAGCGCAGATGTTTCAGCAGAAACACTGGCGCATACGCTATTTGGGCAGTATCGGCTGGGGCAGCTGATTAATCTGGAAAAAGCCATGCTGCCGAGCACACGAATGGGCGGACATCTGGTCAGTGGCCATGTTGATGGCGTTACCCGTGTTACTAAAGTTGACACCAGTGGCCGGGCCTGGGATATCTGGCTAGCGGTACCTAAGGCACTGGCACACTATATTGCTGCCAAAGGCTCAATTACAGTTGACGGTGTCAGTCTGACGGTCAATGAACTCAGTGCTGATGCACTGCGGTTAACAATAGTGCCGCATACGGCGCAACAAACCAGTATTTCACAACTTAAAGTGGGCAGTCAGGTACACCTGGAGGTGGATTTAATTGCCCGTTATCTTGAACGGTTACTGATGAAAGATACCATTGCGGCAAGTGACGGTGTCAGTATGGCGCTGTTGTCAAAGCGTGGCTTTTTATAAATAAGGTCTGTTATGCAATTGAATACTCCCGCTGAAATTATTGAAGACATCCGTCAGGGCAAGATGGTTATACTGATGGACGACGAAGATCGCGAAAACGAAGGCGATTTAGTGATGGCGGCAGAATACGTGACGCCGGAAGCGATAAATTTTATGGCAACACATGGTCGCGGTTTAATTTGTTTAACGCTGACCAGAAAACGCTGTAAACAGCTTGATTTGTCGTTAATGGTTGATGCCAATAAATCACCGTTTTCTACTAATTTTACTGTGTCGATTGAAGCGGCAGAGGGCGTGACCACCGGTATTTCTGCGGCCGATCGTGCCCGTACAGTTAAAGCCGCAGTAGCCCGCGATGCACGCCCGACCGATATTGTTCAGCCAGGGCATATTTTTCCGTTAATGGCCCAGGACGGCGGTGTGTTGGTGCGTGCCGGCCATACTGAAGCAGGTTGTGATTTAGCCCGCCTGGCAGGGCTTGAACCTGCGGCGGTTATAGTCGAGATATTAAATGACGACGGTACGATGGCACGCCGGCCTGATCTTGAAGTGTTTGCCAAAAAGCACGGCATAAAAATTGGTACCATTGCTGACCTTATTGAATACCGTAATTTAAATGAAACCACCATCGAACAGGTCGCCAGCTGCCAGTTGCCAACAGAGGTTGGCGATTTTCAACTGATCACTTTCAAAGACACCATCGACAATCAGATCCACTTTGCGCTGGTGAAGGGCGAAATTATTGCAGAGGAGCCCACATTGGTTCGGGTGCATTTACATGACACCTTTAGTGATTTACTGATGGCTGACCGTGCGGCAAACCGAAGCTTCCCATTACATACTGCCATGGCGCGTATCGCCAAAGATGGTGGTGTGCTGGTGTTATTGGGTAAACATGAAAGTACCGAAGCACTTATTCGCACGGTACAGGGCTTTGAAGCCGAAGATAAAGGTGAAAAACCACGTACGACACCGTGGGCCGGTACGTCACGTAATGTGGGTGTTGGCTCGCAAATTCTGGCCAGCCTGGGGGTGAAGAAAATGCGTTTGCTTAGCCAGCCGAAGAAGTACCACGCGCTGTCTGGCTTTGGGTTGGAAGTGGTGGATTACGTTAGCGAGTAAACCATGCCACGGGCATACACTTAGCACAAACCAGCAATAGAAAGACTATGCCGGTTTGCCGGCTGTTGTGCTATTATGCACGGCTAATTTTTAGCGGTCAGATTTTAAGGGCAACTTATGCAGGTAATTGAAGCGGGATTTTCTGCCAACGGTAAGAAGTTTGCGTTAGTCGTAGCGCGGTTTAACAGCTTTATCGTCGAAAGTTTATTAAGCGGTGCAACTGATACATTACAACGTATTGGTAATGTTGCCGAGCAAGACATTACTGTGATCCGCGTGCCGGGTGCCTTCGAATTGCCACTGGCCGTGCAGCGTGTTGCTGCCAGTAAGAAATATGACGGTATTATTGCGCTGGGCGCAGTTATTCGTGGTGGTACGCCACATTTTGAATATGTGTCAGGTGAATGTACCAAAGGTATTGCGCAGGTAATGATGCAACATGACATTCCGGTCGCCTTTGGTGTGCTGACCGTAGACAGCATAGAGCAGGCGATTGAACGCGCCGGCACCAAAGCTGGCAATAAAGGTAGCGAAGCAGCGATGTCGACGCTGGAAATGGTTAACCTGCTGGCTAAGCTGTAACAGGAAGAGATACAAACATATGAAACCTAATGCCCGTCGTCAGTCACGGTCACTTGCCGTACAGGGAATATACAGCTGGCATGTCAGCCAGAACCCTATTGCAGACATTGAGCAACAATTGCTGCTCGAAACCAACATTAAGCATATCGACGTTGGTTATTTTCAGGATCTGGTTCGCGGCGTAGTGAAAAACTATGCCACGCTGGACGAAGCGTTAAAGCCATATTTAGATCGGCCATTTGATGAGATCGATTTTGTTGAAAAGGCCATCTTGCGGGTGTCAGCTTACGAGCTGAAGTATCGTCTTGATGTACCTTACAAGGTCATTATCAATGAGGCCATTGAACTGGCGAAGGCGTTTGCCGCCGACGATAGCCATAAGTTCGTCAACGGCATTTTAGATAAAGCCGTACGCGTTCTGCGACCAAGTTAAAGGAGAGCCGGCATTTGTCGGCTTCTTAGTTTTATGGGTGAATTCGAACTCATTTCCCGCTACTTTGCAAACTGCGGTGCCAAGCGTACTGATACAGCTATTGGCGTCGGTGATGATGGTGCCGTATTACAGGTACGGGACGGCTATGATTTAGTAGTCACTACCGACACCATGGCGGTTGGAACACATTTTTTTCCTGATGATGACCCTCGTGCATTGGGGCATAAAGTAGTCGCAGTTAATGTCAGTGACCTGGCAGCAATGGGGGCTGAGCCCGCATGGTTGTCGCTGGCGCTATCTTTGCCGGCTATAGATGAACCCTGGGTGGCCGCTTTTGCTGCGGGTTTGCATGAAACTGCAGAGTATTACAACTGTCAGTTGATTGGCGGTGATACAACCCGTGGTCCACTAAGTCTGACCATGATAGCTAAAGGTATCGTGCCACGCGGTAAAGCGCTTACCCGCAGCGGGGCAAAAGTGGGTGACTACATTTATGTTACCGGCACGCTGGGTGATGCGGCATTGGGGTTAAAGTTGTGGCAAGGTCAGCACGACGTCAGCAAAAAACATCAAACGCATATTTTACAACGCTTTCATTATCCGTCCGCCCGTGTTGCGCTGGGCCAGGCACTGCGTAATATTGCCAGTAGTGCAATGGATTTATCCGATGGTCTGTATAGCGATATCCAGCATATTTTAAAACGCTCCGGCGTAGGCGCCAGTGTTGATGTCACAAAGTTGCCATTGTCACAGGCGGTTAAAGACAGTTGTGACCATGCAACGGCGATACAGCTGGCACTCTCCGGTGGCGAAGATTATGAACTGCTTTTTACTGTGCCCGAAGCCAGACGCGGCTCGCTGGATGTCTTGCTGTCTCCTTATGGCATTGCGGTCAGCTGTATTGGCCGTATTACCGGCGTCGCCGGTAAGCTGGAGTTAAAGCACGCAGAACAACCGTATGCATACCAACACCATGGCTTCGTGCACTTTGTATGAATAAAGCGCAGTTTGATCTTAAAAAGTGGCATCAGTTTCTGGCATTGGGCTTTGGCAGCGGTTTATCACCTTACGCGCCCGGCACTGCCGGCACTATCGCTGCGGTGCCACTGGTTGCGCTGCTGTTGTGGTTAGGCAATATTTATCTGCTGGCATTTGTCCTGGCAGGTAGTGTGTTAGGTATATATATCTGCGGCCAGACAGCTGATGATATTGGTGTCCATGACCATGGTGCCATTGTCTGGGACGAAGTGGTCGGCTACGGCATCACATTGCTGTGGGCGCCGTTACATTGGCAGACTATGCTGCTTGGCTTTGTGTTATTCCGGCTGTTTGATATTGTAAAACCCTGGCCTATCAGCGTTTTGGACAGAGCGGTGCATGGCGGCGTTGGTATTATGCTGGACGATATTATGGCCGGCGTTGCTGCCTTAATTGCACTGCAATTACTTATTCCTTTATTGCCGTTGGGTTAACCCATAACTAAAAAGAGACAGCCTCAATGAAAAACACCTTAACGTTGCTTTTGTTGTTGTGGTCTCTGAGTGTGCAAGCCTATAACCAGCAATCTGTTTATGACTTCGATATCAAGCATTGGGGCAGTGCTGAAGGATTGTCCAGCAACTCTGTGCGCTCCATTAGCCAGGACAGCCTGGGGTATATCTGGTTAGCGACACAATACGGTCTGAATCGTTTTGATGGTGTGCAGTTCGAGCATTTTACCAAAGAAAGTCATCGGCAACTGGCCAGTAACGGCATTACGCGCTTATTTGCAGACAGCCGCGGTTACATGTGGGTGGGCACAAAGGCCGGTTTGTCTGGATTCGATCCGATTACGCTAAAGTTTGATCGTTATCAAATTCTGTCAGAGGTTACCGCCATCATTGAAGTCCGGCCCGGCGAAATCTGGGTGGCGGCTGACTCCTTATTCCGGCTGCGTGATGGTAAGGTAAGCCGGGTTGAGCAGGTGCGTTCTCAAGTCAGCCAGCTGGAATTGGTTAAGGATCAGGTATGGGTTGCCAGCGCAGAAAAACTTATCCGTATTGATATTGAAGGTAATTCTGAAAGTTTTCCGTTACCGGCAGAACTGATGCAAACTCCATTATACGACCTGTATTGGACCGAAAAAGGTTTGCACATTGCCGGTGAAGCCGGTTTTTACCATCTTGAACATTCCGGTGACATTAAAAAATGTCAGTTACCGGATCAGAATAATACAGCTGTCTATAAGCTACTGCGCGATAGTCGCGGCAACAGCTGGATCTCGTCACATCGTAAGTTATTTCATCGCCATCCGAAGCAAGATTGGCAGCATATTACCGGTGATGAACTGGGGAGTTACCCCTGGTTTAGTGATATTTTTGAAGATAAAGATCAGAATATCTGGTTAGCCAGTTTTAGCGATGGTATCTATCGTGCCACGGTTGGTCATATTCGGCGTGTCGTGCCGGAGCAGGCCGACCCGGTTATCCGCAGCGTGGTGGTAAGCCCGGACAATACCTTGCTAATTGCCGGGCAATCTGCGGTTGGCGAGCTTAGTATCGATGGCCAATATCACCCGCTACTTGATGCGAGCCAGCTTGGCGCTAGCACGGTGCACGATGTGTACTGGCCAAATGCCGACCAAATGTGGCTGGCAACTGATCATGGGGTACAACGCTATCAACGTGGTAAGGCCGAGCTGCTGCCACAATTTGACAACTTAACCGGTTTTACTGTGCGGGTATTGCAGCCAGATACAACTGATGGCTTATGGGTTGGCGGCGTGATGGGGTTGTATCATTATCGAAATGCTCAACTGACGCCTTTTGCGCTGAATTCTGAGCTGGAGTCACGCAACATCACTGTGCTTCAGCAGCAACAACAATCGTTGGTATTCGGTACTACGCGTGGCTTATACCAATATCAGCAGCACCGCCTCACCCGGCTTGGCGTAGGTACGGCTCTGTACAACAGCTATATCACCGCGTTGTTAATATTGCCTGACTCAACCATCATTGCGGCTACATTGGACGATGGCATTTTTGTTGCGCTGCCACAACAAGCTCAGTGGTTGCAATGGCACGCCGCCAATGGCTTACCGCAAAACCCGGTCGTAAGCCTGACGTTAGATGCCGACACCGATACCCTGTGGGTAAGCAGCCAGAAAGGCATCTTCCGGATAAATGTATCGCAACTTAGCAAGTTGAAGCACGGAGCTTTGCTGGCTGAAGAAGTGCTTGGCCCTTATGACCGCCAGCTTGGCACGGTGCCGGGGCGTTGTTGCAACGGAGCAGGCCATGCCAAAGTGGCCCGTTGGCAACAGCAATTCTGGTATCCCACGCTCAAAGGTCTGGTAGCAGTGCCGGTACAACTGGATCGTTTAAGTGACCGTACGCTGCGGCCGGTGATTAAAACCGTGCAGGGTCAACACGACTATGTAGTCGATACCGGCCAACCCAGACTAGTATTGGAATTAAATGACCGCAATCTGACGGTACAATATTCCGCACTGGAATTTATCAAACCGGCAGCATTGCAATTTCGCTATCAACTGCAGGGCTTTGATCAGCAATGGCATGACGTCGGAGACCGGCGGCAGGCGGTGTACACTAATCTGACACCGGGCCGCTTTTTGTTTCGCTTGCAAACCCGCTTCGAAAATGAAGCCTGGCAAGACAGTCAGTCGGCGCAGCTGGAACTGATTATCCCTAAACGCTTTGACGAAACCCTGGTGTATCGTGGTTTATGGCTGGTACTGGCGCTATTCTGTTTGTATGGACTACTGTGGTTAATGCGCCGCAATACGTTATATCAACAGCAACAACTGGAACGACTGGTACGACAGCGCACTCAGGAGCTGGAAAACAGCAACTTACGCTTGAATGATGTTAATGAACAACTGGCGTTGCTGACGCACAAAGATAGTCTGACAGGATTGCGCAACCGGCGTTTTATGTTTGAACAGCTGCCAAAAGATATTGAGCATTTTCAACGTAACCGTGAATCGATGCAGTCGCAGGGCAAGTGTGTCGCGTTGATACACCTGGATCTTGATAACTTTAAGCAGATTAATGACCAGTATGGCAACAGTGCCGGTGATAGTTGTATTCAACAAGTCGCGGGGTTATTGATTAGGGAAACCCGCGGCTCTGACTACGTAGTGCGGTTTGCCGGTGAAGAATTTGTCCTGGTGTTGCGTGATATTCAAACGGAGCTGGTCGCCCAGTTTAGTTACCGTCTGAATGAGCTTATTGGTAAATCGGTGTACAGCTTGCCGGATGGTCATCGCACCCGGCTGACATGCTCTGTCGGTTATGCAATTTATCCGCTGGAATTACTAGGCGGTCAGCTAATCAACTGGGAAATATCACTGCAGCTGGCTGAGATGGCGCTGTACCATGTTAAACACGCCGGTAAAAACGGTGTGGCCACTATCGTGTTTGATCAACAGGTTGATGCGTTTGAGTTTGAAGATTCATCGCATATTGAAGCGCAGGTAGAGCGACTGCTAGCCGCTGGTTTGGCGCGTTTTGAATTGAAAAATACCGCTTTTTAACCGATAAAAAAACCGCCCTTCGGGGCGGTTTTTCGTTCCAGCGCAATGTTTATTGCCTAGCGTTGATGCTGGCCAGGATGCCGTCGCTGTCCAGCCCCAGTTCGGCATATATCTCCTGCTGAGTGCCGTGTTTAATAAACTGATCCGGCAGGCCCAGATTGGTACAGCGTACAGCGAGTTTTGCCTGCACAACATATTCATTTACAGCTGAGCCCGCACCACCCATGATGGCGTTGTCCTCAACGGTTACAAAATGGCTATGGCTGGCTGCCAGTTCGGTGAGTAACGCTTCGTCCAATGGCTTAACAAAGCGCATATCAACCAGCGTAGCATTAAGTTGCTTAGCGGCAGTCTGACAGGCATTAAGTAACGGTCCGAATGCCAGAATGGCAATGTCTTTGCCGCTTTGAACTACGCGGGCTTTACCAATTGGTAGCAGCTGCATTTGTTGCTGTACGGCTATGCCGGTTCCGCTGCCGCGCGGATAACGCACTGCCGCTGGCCCCGGATACTGGTAGCCGGTATACAGCATCTGGCGACATTCATCTTCATCAGACGGTACCATAATGACCATATTCGGAATGCAGCGCATAAAGCTGATATCAAAAGCGCCCTGGTGTGTCGGGCCATCGGCGCCGACGACACCGGCGCGATCGACTGCAAACAGCACATCCAGATTTTGCAGCGCAACGTCATGGATCAGTTGGTCATACCCGCGCTGTAAGAAACTGGAATAAATCGCTACGACCGGTTTTAGACCTTCAATTGCCATGCCTGCAGCCAGGGTAACGGCATGTTGTTCTGCGATAGCTACATCAAAATAACGCTTGGGGTAGCTTTTGGAAAAACGTACTAAATCTGAGCCTTCACGCATCGCAGGTGTGATGGCTTGCAGCCGTTCATCCTGGGCGGCCATATCACAAATCCAGCTGCCAAAAATATTTGAAAACGTTGGCAAGCCGGCTTTTTTCGCTGGTTGCTTTGTCTCATCCGGATTAAATTTTGCTACCGCATGATAGCCAATCGGGTCGGCTTCTGCGGGGGCGTAACCTTTACCTTTTTTGGTTACAATATGCAGTAGCTGCGGCCCTTTCAGGTTGCGCATATTACGGATCGTATCGACCAGCCCCAAGACGTCATGGCCATCAATCGGGCCAATGTAGTTAAAGCCCAACTCTTCAAAAAAGGTGCCTGGTGTTACCATACCTTTAAAATGCTCTTCAGCACGGCTTGCCAGTTCGTGCAGCGGTGGCACACCACTTAAAATTTTCTTACCGCCTTCACGCAAGCTGGTGTAAAAGCTGCCGGATAGAATACGGGCAAAATAGCGGTTTAACGCGCCCACATTTTCTGAAATAGACATTTCATTGTCATTGAGGATCACCAGCATATCCGGCCGTACTTCGCCGGCATGATTTAACGCTTCAAACGCCATACCTGCAGTAATAGCGCCATCACCGATAACGGCGACGACTTTACGGTTATTGCGCGCTTGCTGTGCCGCTATGGCCATACCCAGTGCGGCACTGATCGAGGTGCTGGAGTGACCAAACGACAATACGTCGTACTCACTTTCTTCGCGAAATGGAAACGGATGTAAGCCGTCTTTTTGCCGGATGCTGTGCATACGTTCCGCACGGCCAGTTAAGATTTTATGTGGGTAGGCCTGATGGCCCACATCCCAGATTAAGCGATCAAATGGCGTATTGTATACATAGTGCAGTGCCACGGTCAGCTCAACCGTTCCCAGGCCCGATGCAAAATGGCCACTGCTCTGGCTGACGCTTCGCAGCAAATAGCTACGTAGCTCGCTGCTTAACGCTGGCAATTTATCTTGCGGTAGCAAGCGCAGCTGTTCGGGTAAATTAGCCTTGGCTAACAAAGGGTAATCGTTAATATCTAACGCCATAATTTATGCCTGTGTTAAAACCTGCGTTCGATAATGTACTGCGCAAAGGCGCGTAACTCATCAGTATTATACGGTAAGCTAGCCAAAGCGTTCAGCGCTTCCTGATATAAGTGCTGCGCTTTGACTTTTGCATTGTCCAACCCAAGCAAGGCCGGATAGGTTGATTTATTCGCTTTGCTATCAGAACCCTGAGGTTTGCCTAAGGTAGCGGTATCACTTTCGATGTCGAGAATATCATCCTGCACCTGAAATGCCAGTCCTAATGCTCGGGCAAAGTGCAGCAGGGCATTAAGATCAGCATCATTGCGTGCTGGGCTACATAACCAGGCCAGATGCACAGCGCATTCAATTAAGGCTCCGGTTTTAAGCCGGTGCATACGTTCCAGTTGTATCAGGCTGGTACTGTGATTCGTCTGGGCCAGGTCGATAGCCTGACCACCACACATACCGCTGTAACCAGATGCACTGGCAAGACGTTGTACCATCTGTAATACAGCTGATGCTGCAACCTGTTCGTAGTGATGGTTGCTCAGTATGTCAAATGCCAGTGTCTGCAACGCATCGCCAGCCAGGATAGCCGTGGCTTCGTCAAAAGCTTTGTGGCAGGTCGCTTTGCCACGGCGTAAATCGTCATTGTCCATGGCGGGGAGATCGTCATGGATGAGTGAGTAACAATGTAACGCTTCAAGTGCCGCAGCGGGGCCGTCTAAGTCGGCAAGACTGGCGCCAAGCAGGCTGCCGCAACTGTAAACTAAAAAAGGCCTTACACGCTTGCCGCCTAACAGCAAACTATAGGACATCGCCTGCAATAATCGCGGGTCTGTCTCTGCTTGCAGTGACAGAATATGCTGTAAATGCTGTTCTACCCGCTGCTGATATAGTGGCAAATTTGCTGGTGCCACGCTATTCCCCTTGTTCAGGCTCAAACGGCAGCAGGCTTTCCTGTTGCTGTTGCTGCATCAGTATTTGCACTTTTTGTCCGGCGGCCTGTAACAGCTGTTGACTATGCCGCGCCAGGGTAATGCCGCGTTCAAACTGCGCTAACGATTGATCCAGAGACAATTCTCCTTGTTCCAGTTGCTGCACTATCTGTTCAAGTTCAGACAGGGTTTGCTCAAACTGGCTCAAATCAGCTTTTTTCTTGCTCATATTACCCCCGGAAAAAGTGTGCGCAAAGGTACCTTAGCAGGCTATTATGGTCAATCAGAAAGCACAAGTGAAAGGCTAAATTGATAATTTCATGTAATTTATACTCAATGATACGGCCCCAGTGTCGATAAACAGCTATCGTCTAAGGTAAACTGGCGCAGACGGTTACCGCAGTAGTGTTTCAGTTAAGGAGATAAGAGTGGATATCGCTACCCTCGTTGGTATGTTAGGTGCAATTGGCTTTGTTATCATGGCGATGATACTTGGCAGTAACGGCGCGCCCGGAATGTTTATGGATACGGTGTCTGTGCTTATTGTGCTGGTAGGCTCGATATTCGTGGTTATTTCCAAATTTACCCTTGGTCAGTTTTTTGGTTCCGGTAAAGCGGTGGCTAAGGCATTCATGTTTAAAATTGAAGCGCCGGAAGAATTGATTGAAAAAGCAGTCCAACTGGCAGATTCAGCGCGTAAAGGCGGCTTTCTGGCACTGGAAGAGGCTGAAATTCCCAATGCGTTTATGCAAAAGGGTGTCAATATGCTGGTGGATGGTCACGATGCTGATGTAGTTCGGGCGACCTTGCAAAAAGATATCGGTTTGACAGAGAAGCGCCATGAGACGGCGATTGCCATTTTCAAAAGTCTCGGTGATGTTGCGCCAGCCATGGGGATGATAGGTACACTGATTGGTCTGGTAGCCATGTTATCCAATATGGATGACCCCAAAGCTATCGGCCCGGCAATGGCAGTAGCGTTGCTGACCACGCTGTATGGTGCCTTTATCGCCAACATTATTGCGATACCACTGGCCGATAAGCTGGCTATTCGAAATGCGCAGGAAAAAACTAACAACATGTTGATCCTGGACGCAATTCTTGGCATTCAGGATGGCCAGAACCCGAAAGTGATTGAAGGCATACTGCGCAACTATCTGGCGCAGGGTAAACGTGAGCCAGCACCAGCGGAGTAAGTGATGAGTGATGAAGCCGAAGAGTGTAAATGCCCGCCGCCAGGCTTACCGGCCTATATGGGGACTTTTGCTGATTTAATGGCGCTGTTAATGTGTTTTTTCGTGCTGCTGCTGGCATTTTCCGAAATGGATGTACTGAAATTTAAGCAAATTGCCGGTTCGATGAAATTTGCCTTTGGTGTACAGAATAAAATAGAAGTAGAGGATATTCCCAAGGGTACCAGCGTTATCGCGATGGAGTTTCGTCCGGGCAGGCCAGACCCCACGCCGATAGAAACGTTGCAACAGCAAACCATTGAAATTACCCAGCAGGTCATCGAATTTCAGGCTGGTGAGGAAGACTCTGCCGGTGGGCGCCAGGAACAACGTGAAGATTTAAGCGGTGGCTTATCGGCCAGTAATGCAGAGGAAATTATGGATGGTGAGTCGGCTTCGGCCGCGGCC